>DATFFV010000521.1:0-3136 GCA_035249885.1 Gammaproteobacteria bacterium
GCTATTGCGATCCGCTGGCGCCTAGCGCCTGTGTCTGGAGGGCGTTGAGCGACGCGCGGGTCAACTATGGCGCTGCGGCCGAAGTGCTTCTGCGCAACGACCACTACTCGAGCAGCGAGCTCCGTGAGCTCGAGATGCGGCTGGTCCGCATCGCGCTCATAGTTCGCGAACAGGAAGAGCGCGGCCGCAGACGACTGCAGAGTGTCTACCTCGTCGGATCGGTCCCGAAACGACGCGAAATACTGTTCGTGCGCCCCGACGTCGTGAAGGAATTGGGCGTAGCGGATCGGCTCGACTACCTCGCGCCCGGCGGGCCCGGTGACGAAGCAGCCACCGCGCAAGGCGAGCCCACGGCCGTAATTTCCCCTGGTCCGACCGGCTACGAGTTTGGCAGGCGAAGCCTCGTGCGGCTCTACGGCTACGAGGTCGCGAGCTCGGCCCCGGTCGTGCAGCAAGTGGAAGCCATCGTTCGGCTGGCG
This sequence comes from Gammaproteobacteria bacterium, assembly GCA_035249885.1. GTDB lineage: Bacteria > Pseudomonadota > Gammaproteobacteria > Steroidobacterales > Rariloculaceae > FEN-1219. Next base: position 480 of record DATFFV010000521.1, read on the forward strand.
GATTGGGATTTGCGGTACTCGCGCAATTCCCTGGCGCTCGAAGGGTACGCGCAGGCCCACGCGTTCCTCATGAAAGCGGGCACGCAAGCGGCGATCGACGGCTTGTTCTCGCCGCCGCTGCCCCTTGTGCTGCCGACGTTCGAGCCGAATCCGCTCGTTGCCGGGACCGCCGAAGAGTCCACCGGCTATATCGACGTTGCCTTCACCATTACGCAGCTCGGCGAGCCGCGCCGGATGAGGATCGTCGATGCCACGTCGAACGCAACTGAAGCTGCGAAAAAAGACCTCGCGGCGTTGATCAGCAGCAGTCGGTTCCGTCCGCGCTTGGTCCGCGGTGAATTCGGCGCTTCGCCGGTTCAGGTGCGCTACTACTTGAACGAGTGATGCGGAGGGGCGTACGGCAACGCTCGATTCGTAGAACGCTGCGCATCAGGGGGTTGTTCTCGTCGCGCAGTTGACCCAGCCCGTCGCGCCGCTCGCGTAGTGCTCTTTCTTCCAGATCGGCACGCGCGCCTTGGTTTCGTCGATGACGTAACGGCAGGCGTCGAAGGCGGCGCCACGATGCGCCGCGCTCACGCCAACCCACACGGCGCAATCGCCTATGCCTAACTTGCCGACGCGATGCTCGCATGCTACGGCCTTGACGGCGAAACGCTCGATGGCCTCCGCGACGATGCGCGCGCCTTCCTTTTCGGCGATGGCCTGATGCGCTTCGTACTCGAGCGCCTGCACGGCCTCGCCATCGGCAACATTACGTACCCAGCCCTCGAACGTCACGCAGGCGCCCGCGGCGCTCTGCGTAAGCTCCTGCTTGCGCGCGACCGGGTCGATGACGGCCGACGTGATCTTGAACGACATGGCGGCTAGCCGCCGGCGACGGGCGGGAAGAACAGCACTTCGTCGCCCGCCGTAAGCGCGACATTCCAGTCCGCGAGCTCGTCGTTGATCGCAACTTTGCAGCGCGTCATGGAATCGGCGAAGCCGTGCCGTTTTGCGAGCTCGTCGTAGAGATCGGCAGCCGTGCGCGCCTGCGTGCGGACTTGCTCCGTGTCGCGCCCGGCGCGCTCGCGGAATGCGGCGAAGTAGCGCGCCGTGACTTCGATGGTCATGCGGTCCGCTCTCCGGGCCGCCGGTAGTCGCGCTTGCCGCCCGCTTTCGCGAGCAACGCAACCTCGCGAATCTCGATGCCGTGCGTCAGCGCCTTGCACATGTCGTAGACCGTGAGCGCTGCGGTCGCTGCGCCCGTGAGCGCCTCCATCTCGACGCCGGTTTTGTGCGTCGCACGCACGGAGCACTGGATCACGACCTCGTTGCCCTCGCCCCACTCGATCGCAATCTTGCAATCCTCGAGCGGAATCGGATGGCAAAACGGGATGAGCTCGTGCGTGCGCTTCGCGGCCATGACGCCCGCAACGATGGCCGTGTCGAACACGGGGCCCTTCTTCGTGCGCAACGCGTCGCCCGAGCGCACGACGACATCGGCTGGAAACACGACGACGGCTCGCGCCGTGGCCGTGCGCACCGTGACGGATTTGTCGCCGACGTCGACCATCGTGGGTCGATTGGCTTTGTCGACGTGCGACAGCATCAGCCGCCCATTCGATACATTTCGACGCGCTCTGGCTTCTCGGCGCCTTCGGGCTTGTGCTCGAGGAGCCGGCCACGGATCTCACTGTAGCGGTCGGTGCGGTTGCGCCAGACGTTTTGCAGCAGCCCGACGAGGTCGGCGTCGCTCGCACCGGAGCGCAACGCGGTGCGGAGATCGGTACCCGCCGATGCGAACAGGCACGTGTAGACGGTGCCATCGGCCGAGACCCGCGCGCGGTGGCAATCGCCGCAGAACGGCTCGCTGACCGACGAAATGAAGCCGATCTCGCCCTGCCCGTCGTCGAACGTGTAGCGCTTCGCGACCTCGCCGCGATAGTTGCTACCCATCGGCGACAGGGCCCAGCGCTCGCGAAGACGCGCGAGCAGCTCCTTCGACGGCACGACCTGCTGCGGTCGCCAGCCGTTGACCGTGCCGACGTCCATGTATTCGATGAAGCGCACGATGATGCCCGTGCCGCGAAAGCGCTCGACGAGCTCGAGCAACGTGTGATCGTTCTTGCCGCGCTCGACGACCGTGTTGAGCTTGATCGGCAACCCGGCGCGCCGCGCAGCCTCGATGCCCTCGAGCACGACGGCGAGCTCGCCGCGACCGCCGTTCATCTCGCGGAACACTTGCTCGTCGAGGCTGTCGAGACTCACCGTGACGCGCTTGAGCCCTGCATCCTTGAGCGCGGCCGCGTGCTCGGCGAGCCGCGAGCCGTTGGTCGTGACGGCAAGGTCCTCGACGCCGTTGAGCTCCGCGAGGCCCGCGACGATCTCGACGATGTCGCGGCGCAGCAGCGGCTCACCGCCCGTGAGCCGCAGCTTCTTGACGCCGAGCTGCAGGAATACGCTCGCAACGCGCTTGATCTCGCCGGGCGTCAGCCAGTGCGAGCGCGGCAGGAACTTGTGGTTCTCGCCAAAGAGCTCGGCCGGCATGCAGTACGGGCAGCGGTAGTTGCAGCGGTCTATAACGGAGATGCGCAGGTCGCGGAGCGGCCGCATGAGCCGATCCTTGACCGCGGCCTGCGTTTGCCAATGAGCTACGGTTTTGGTCATCTTCGTCTAAT
>DATFFV010000522.1:0-4248 GCA_035249885.1 Gammaproteobacteria bacterium
GCGGAAGAAAAGCTGCATGTTCGGGTTAGCGCCGCGCTCCAGCAGCAATCGAACGATCGTCAGCCCGTCCATCTCGTTCGGTGGATCGATCGAGGCACGGCCGCCGTCGGTGCGCGAGCGCAGCCCGACGGCCGTGAACAGCGGCGCCTCGCCGTAGATATCCCACTGGTTGACGTCCGCGCCGGCGTCGATGAGACGCTTCGCGAGGTCCCAGTTGGCGTTCATGATCGCGACGTGCAGCGGCGTGACCCCGTCGGGATCCGGCAAGTCGATGTCGACGCCGTGTTTCAGCAACACGTCGACGCAGGCGATGCAGTTCTCGCGCGCGGCGTACAGCAACGGCGTGAAACCGCCGGTGTCGAGGCTCTTGGGCCGGCCTTCGGCCTGCACGTGACGCTGGTAATCGCGCACCGTGGAGCGTGCGTCGGCCGCGGCGCCACTTCCGATCAAGAGCTCGATCATCTCGGGATGGCGGCGAGCGGAGGCCCACATGAGCGGCGTCTGCCCGCCCCAGGCCTCGCGCGCATCGACGGCGGCACCGCGCTCGAGCAGCAGCTTGGCGGCGTCGACGTTCCCGGTTCGCGCTACGAGTAGCAAAGCTGTCTGCCCTTCCGCGTTCGGCGATTCGACGTCCGCGCCGGCATCGAGCAGAAGCTTCAGGATCTCGGTGTTGGCCACTTCGGCGGCCAGCCCCATCGGCGTGGCGCCGTAGTCGTTGGCGAGCGAGACATCGGCGCCGGCATCGAGCAAGCGCCGGACCTCGGCGACGTCTCCTTCGTATACCGCCCACTGGAGCGGCGTGCTGCCGTCGGCGTTGCGCCGGTCGACGTCGACGTTGTTCGAAGTGCCGCAGCCGGCCGCGAGCATCGCCGGCAACGCGATGAAGGCGGCCGTTCGGAACGCCGTGCGAATCATGCTCAGACCTCGGAGAAAGGCCCGGTCGCGTCGCCGAACTTGGCGAACTCTTCGGCGGGCACGCCGGCACGGTCGAGCATCGTGACGAGGATGTTCGCGAGCGGGGTGTCCTTCGGGTAGCGCAGGTGCTGGTTGCCCTTGAGTCCGCCGCCGCGGCCGATCAGCGCCTCCGGCAACTGGTCGGCGTCGTGCGCGTCGCTGTTGCCCATGTTGCTGCCGAACAAAATGATCGAATGATCGAGCACCGAGCCGTCGCCGTCCGGCGTGTTGGCCAAGCGCTGCGCAAATTTCGCGAACCGCGCCGTATGGTAGTTCTGAATCTTGCGCAAGTTCGCGATGCGCTCCGGGAACCCGCCCCAGTGCGACGTCGGATGGAACGCGTCTTGGACGCCGAGGTTCGCATACACCCGCATGCTCGCTTCCTCGACCATCTTCATCGTCACGACGTTGGTGCGGTTCGTCTCCCACGCGAGCGCGAACAGCTCGAACTGGACGTCGAGGAGCTCGCCGAAGTCGTCGGGCGCGCCGACGGGCGCGTCCGGAAGGTCGGCCAGCGATTCGCTGCTCTCTTTGAGACTCTCGACGCGCTGCTCGACTTCACGCACCGAGTCCAAGTAGCTGCTCACCTTGGCGCGGTCGGCAGCATCGAGCTTGCGGTTCAAGCTCGCCGTGGCCTCGGTCACGTAATCGAGCAGGCTGCCGGTCGTCCCGAGGATGGCCTGGCGTTCCTCACTCGTCTGACCCTGGCCGAACATCGAGATGAACACCTTGCGCGGATTGCCCTCCATCGGCAGAGGCTGCGTCGGGGTGCGGAACGAGATCATGCCGCCCGGCTCGCCGCAGATCTCCAGCGACGGCAGCGTCGCGTCCTTCTGGAGGTAGCGCGCGGCGAGCTGGTCGGCCGTGACGCCGACGCCCGTCTCCGCATTGCGTTGCCGCGGATGCACGCAGTTGAGCCACGTCTCCTGCGTGATGCCGTGCGGCACTCCGCCCTCGCCGGCCTTGTTGCGCAGGCCGCTCACAATGGTCACGTAGTCGCGCACGGGCTCGAGCGGCTCCAAGATGAACGGGAACTTCGGGTTGCGGCCCGTCGTCGCGGGCTGCCATTCGTTCTGCAACGCACCGTGCGGGAAATAGATGAAGCCTAGGCGCGTGGCCGAGGGCCCGGCCGTCTGTGCGAGGGCCGTGCCGGCCGGAATCATCGCATCGAGCAACGGCAGCGCGATCGACGCACCGGCGCCCTGAAGTAGGGTGCGGCGTGACAAGTGCTTGCGGGTCAGGAACATGGCGTAAATCCCTCTCCGTCCTGGTACCTAGCTTACTCCAAAGACGCTTGCAGGAGGCCGTCCGCCGGCTCCCGTTTGCGAAACGCGTCACTCGAGACGATGCCGAGCACGATGGCCTCGAACCGGTAGTCGTCCTGCGCGGCGCGGCGCACGATGCCGCGCACCGCGGGCATGTCGCGATGATCGAGCGTCCTGCCGAGCGCGTACGTCATGAGGTTCTCGGTCAGCGCCTGCACGAACTGCTCCGGTCGCGCGACGAGCGCGTTGCGCAGGTCGGTGGCCCCCGCGATCGCCGTGCCGTCGGGCAGCACGGCGCTCGCGTCGATCGGAGTGCGTGTGTCGGGGTCGATGCTGCGGTACTGACCCACGGCGTTGAAATTTTCGAGCGCGAAGCCGAGCGGGTCCATGATGCCGTGGCACGCGAAGCACGTCGGATTCTCGCGGTGTTGCTCGAGCCGCTCGCGCAGCGTCCGCGGCGGCTGCCCGCGGCGGTTCTCGACGAGGTCCGGCACATCGGGCGGCGGCTGCGGCGGCGGGGCGCCGACGAGCCGTTCCAGGACCCACGCGCCGCGCAGCACGGGCGACGTCCGGTTCGGATACGCCGTCAACGAGAGCACGGCGCCCTTGCCGAGCAACCCGTAGCGCGACTCGTCGGGTAGCGTGACGCGGCGGAAGCGAGCGCCCTTGACGGTCTCGATGCCGTAGTGCATCGCAAGGCGCTCGTTGAGGAACGTGTAGTCGGCGGTCAGGAGCTCGACGACGCTGCGATCGCCGCGGAACACGCTGTCGATGAACAGCGAAAGCTCCTCCTTCATGAGCTCGCGCGCGTCGAGCAAGCCGCTGGCGTGCGGGAACTGGCCGCGGTCGGGCACGATCTCGTCGAGCTTCGCGACGTCGAGCCACTGGAATGCGAAGTCGTCGACGAGCGACTTCGCGCGGTCGTCGGCGAGCATGCGCTCGACTTGCGCCGCGAGCACATCGGAGTTGCCGAGGCGGCCGCTTTCCGCGAGCTCGAGGAGCTCGCCGTCGGGCAGGCTGCTCCAGAGAAAGAACGACAGTCGCGAAGCGAGCTCGAGGTCGGTGAGTCTTCCGTCGGTCTCGCCTTCCGCGGACTCGGCGCGATAGATGAAGTGCGGGCTCGCGAGCACCGCGGAGAGCGCGTCGCGGACGCCGGTCTCGAAGCCGCCCTGCTCGAATCCCGCGTCGTAGAACGCCATGAGCCCGGCGAGATCCTCGTCGTTGGCCGGCCGGCGGAACGCGCGCTCCGCGAGGTTCCTGACGATCTCGGTCGCGCAATTGCGCTGGTCGGGCGTGTCGGACGGCCGGCAGACGAAAATCTTCTGGCGGCTCGGCGAATCGCCGAGGCCGGTCACTTCAAGCGGTCCGCGAATTTGCAGCGCGTGCGCCGCCTGGATACGCTCCTGGCCGCCTTCGAGGGCCGCGGTGCGCGTGCGCTCGTCGCTCTCGGCGAAGCTGCGGTGCACGAACGTGACACCGAGGTCGTGCTGGCCGGCCGTCGCGTCGAAGCGGATCTTGCGCAACCGGCCGTTGATCTCCTCGACGGCCGGGTCGAGCCTCTGATCGATGGCCTTGTGATCGGCCTCGCCGCCGATGTTCGTGCGATAGATCTCCTCGCCGTCGAGCAACACGACGACCGTGTTTTCGAACTCCATGCGCGGCACTTCGCGCGCGAGCGCCATGTCGCCGATCGTAAGCTCGTACTCCCCATCGGCCGGGAAGTTGTGCTTGACGACGAAGCCGCCGCGGGTGCCGAACGGCATGCCGGGAATGTGGTGCTGTTGCCGGCCCGTGCCCGGAGCGGCGTCGGGCGGCAGCGAGATCACCATGTTGGCGGGGTCGCCATACGTGGTCACGATCGGCAACGCCGTGGGATCGCCGACGGCCTCGAGCGCGATCGCGCGCGCGGCGTCGATGTACTGGTTCACGAACGCCGGCGACACCTGGAGCGCGTCGGCATTGTTGTCGAAGTGACCTTCGACGTTGTCATCGGGCAGGAACTCTGCTGCGTCGATCTCGAGCGCGAGCA
>DATFFV010000523.1:0-3924 GCA_035249885.1 Gammaproteobacteria bacterium
CCCGCGCCTGCTGCTCCGTGAGCTTAAGGTCGATGCGGCTCAAGCGTCCCGTCGTGCCGAGGAGCTCTTGCGCGGTCGCGATGTCGGTCATGAGCGGCGGCTCGTTGTCCAGCGTGGCGACGCCGTCGGGGACGAAACCGATCGCACGGACCTCGACCTCGCGCTCGGCCACGAGCAGCGTCAGCAGCTCGTCGCGCTCGATGCCGAGATCTGCAGCCAGCGCCGTCGGCAACAGCACCGTGCCGGGCTCGGTGAGCAGCCGCGCGAAGTCGGCGCCAGCGTCCGCGTTCGGCCGAGCCGCGCGCGGCACGCCGCGCCGGACCCAGTCGATGCCCAGCAACGGCACGCGCTGTGCGGGCCGCGACGCGACGCGGATCTCGCCTTCGACGATCGGTACAGCCGTCGCAATTCCGTCGCGAAGCACGAGATCGCGGTATAGCGTCTCGTCCAACAGGCCGTCGATGGGCAGCAGTCGATGCGTCACATCGCCGCGAACGCGCGCGGCCGCGACGTCGAAGGCTCGTCCGGCACTGTCGTTGGCGAGGCTCACGCCGACGTAGACCGCGACGCCGAGGCTCACGCCCACGATCGCGAGGCCGAGCTGCCAAGGATGGCGCAGGTAAAAACGCAGCGATGCGCGGTGGAGCAGCGACATCAGCTCGCCGCGTCTTCGATGCGGCCGCTGTTGATCGCGATGACACGCTCGGCTCGCGTGGCGATCTCGGCGCTATGAGTGGCGACGATCAAATTGGCGTTGCGCTCGCGGCACGTGCGCAGCAACAGCTCGAACACGTGATGGGCCGTCTCGGCGTCGAGATTGCCGGTCGGCTCGTCGGCGAGCACGAGCTTCGGCTCGTGGATCACGGCGCGAGCGATCGCAACGCGCTGCTGCTCGCCGCCAGAGATGTCCTCGGGGAAGCGCTCGAGGCAATTCGCAAGTCCGAGCTCGGTCAAGAGGTCGCGGCTGCGTTGCCGCGTCTCGGCTGCGCTGACGTCGTTCAAGGCGAGCGGGAGCTCGACGTTCTCGGTGACCGTGAGCGTCGGAATGAGGTTGAACGACTGAAACACGAAACCGAGATCGCGCCGGCGGCGCAACGCGCGCGCCGTCTCGTTGAGCCCCGTGAAGTCGGTGCCGTCGACGCGCACGACACCGGAATCGGCCGCCTCGAGCCCGCCGATCAACCGCAGCAGCGTCGACTTTCCGGAGCCGCTGCGGCCGACGACCGCGACGATCCTGCCGCGCTCGATGCTCACACGAGCCCGTTCCAGCACGGTCTGCGGCCCATAGCTCTTGCAGACGCCTTCGAGCTCGATCCAGGCCGTTGATCCTAAGTGCATGGCGCGATCGTACGATGGCATCTTGTCCTCATGTCGCTCCGCACGGCTTCCCTCGCGTCGCGGCCGCCCTCGCGAGCTCCACATCGCCAAGTTGCAGGGTCGCACTCGCAGCGTGCCGTTCGAGCTCGTAACCGGCAGCCAGCTGGTCCAGATGTAGAGTCCACCCCTGCTACTGCGGCAGGGCTTCCGGTTCGTCGCGGCTTGCGATGATGTCCCAGCGGTTACCGCGCGCCCTTGCGAGCAGCGGGCCATCGGGCCGCACGGCGACGGGGTTGCCAACGGCCTCGAGCAAGGCGAGGTCGTGTCGCGAGTCGCCATAGGCGCTCGCCTGCCGCAAATCGGCGCGGAGCTGCGCGGCGAGCTCTAGCGCCAGCGCGAGCTTCGCGGCGGCGAACGGGTGCACCTCCGGCGGGCTTGCGAGGTACATCCCGTCGCGCTGCCGGCACACGGTGGCCCGCACGTGCTGGACGCCGAGCGCCGCGGCCAAGGCGCGCGCGATTGGCTCCAACGTCCCCGAGATGAGCGCCACAGTATCGCCGTGCCGCAGGTGTTGCTGGAGCCGCGCCACGGCCGGCGCGTAGAGCCGCGGCAAGATCTCCGCCGTCACGAACTCACTTGCGAGAGAGTCGATATCCGCGACGGCGAGCCTCACCAGATAGGCCTTGTTCTTCTTCGACGTGTCCGCGCCGTAAACGGAACAGAAGCGCAGCCAGAACCAGCAATATTCGAGGAGCTGGCGCGGTCCAAAGCGTCCCCGCCTTACGAGGTAGCGCCAGAAGCGCCGCTCGGTACTGCCTTCGACGAGCGTGCCGTCGATGTCAAAGATCGCGAGCTTCATTGTTTCTTGCCCGGCCGCCCGAGGATATCCTCCTTTCGGGCATAGACAAACTCGGCAATCACCGGAAGCCCGCGGGCGATACACAGCACTACCGCGAAGTAGACGAAGAAGTACGTCAGCGCGGTGAGTAACCAGCCGATGTAGCCCCAGAACTCGGGGAGCAGCGCGGGACCTGGCCCTTGCAGCGCCAAGCCCGCGAACGCCGCGGCTTTGACGACGGCATAGAGGATGCGCACGAATTTGCCCGCGACGAGCAGCTTGCCGAGCGGCGAACGCATGAGCGCGAACGGCGCCTTGCCCTGCGCGACGGCGTTGCTCGAGCGAATCGTGTCGACGATCACGCCGCGAATGATGAAGATGAGCGGGACCCATATCGGCACGAGGTCGACGTCGGCGGCGACGATCCACAGCGTGAGCTCGACGATGCGGTCCCCGGCGATGTCGAACAACGCGCCGAACAGGGTCGCCTCGTTGCGCTTGCGCGCAATGTAGCCGTCGAGGCCGTCGGAAACGAAGATGAAGATGATCAGAAAGAAGGCCGCGAACGACCACGGCGTCTGCGGTGGGTAGAACAGCCACACGACCACGAGCAGAAGCACGAGCCGGCTCGCTGTCACGAGGTTCGCCATGGGAGGATTATACGAAGGAGCCCGGGAGGGCGAGGATGGGTAGTACGACCTAACGACGAGGCCCTGGAAATATGCGTTTCTACGACTATCGATTGGCGCCGAGCCCGCGCAAAGTGCGGCTGTTCATCGCCGAAAAGGGCCTCGACATTCCTACCGTCGAGGTCGACCTGCGCGCCCGGGCGCAGCAGGAGGCCGAGTTTCTCGCCAAGAATCCGGGCGCGACCGTGCCCGTGCTCGAGCTCGACGACGGCACGTGCCTGACCGAGAGTCTCGCCATCTGTCACTACCTCGAGCAACTTCGACCGGAGCCGAACCTAATGGGGCGCGACGCCAAGGAGCAGGCGCTCGTCCTCATGTGGACCGACCTGCAGACTTATGAGGGATATCTCGGGTTGCAGGAGGTGCTGCGCAACGGCCACGAGGCGTTCAAGGGTAGGGGGCTCGGCGGGCCCGTGGCGTACGAGCAGATACCCGCGCTCGTCGAGCGCGGCCGGCGCCGCGCGGAGGTGTACTTCAATAAGCTCGAGACGCGCCTCGGCGAGAGCCCGTTCATCGCCGGCGAGCGGTTCACCTACGCCGACATCGTCGGCTTCGTGTACTTGGGTTTCGCGGCGCGCGCGCTCGGTGGCACGCCGCCTGTCGAGGGGCGCCCCGCGCTCAAGCTCTGGAGCGAGACGGTGGCCGCTCGGCCTGCGATTCGCAGCGCGACTCCCTAGCACGCATGCAGCGATGCGATGCGGTTTAGCGTTGTCGCGCCGGCTCGTCGCGCAGCGGGCGCCACGGCACGATCAACGGCTCGCCGTCGTGCGTCGAGATCAGCGGCTCGACGCGATAGTGCGCGCGTATCGAGGCGTCGCCGAGCGCCGCGTCCGGCGGGCCGTCGGCGACGACGGCGCCGTCGCGCATCATGAGCACGCGACTGCAGAATCGCGCCGCGAGCCCTAAGTCGTGGAGCACGACCACGACGACGCGGCCAGCCGAACTGTCGCCCGCGTAGGCGGCGAGCGTGCTCATGACGTGCAGTTGGTGGTAAGGGTCGAGCATCGCGATCGGCTCGTCGACGAGCAGCACGGGCGCCTGCACGGCCAGTGCGCGCGCAAGCAGCACGCGCGCGCGCTC
>DATFFV010000524.1:0-6716 GCA_035249885.1 Gammaproteobacteria bacterium
CCCGGACTGGAGGCGCGCATCTCCGCGCGTATCGCCGCGCAGCAGCAGGTCGTAAACGTCGAGGGTCGACACCGTATCGCCGTCGCGCCGCAGTGCGACGTTGCGCAACGAGCCGATCGTCTTGACGCCGCCGCCGGCGAACAGCGCGTTCGTCATCGTCGACAGGCCGCTCACGGTGTACGAGCCCGGCCGCGTCACGTCGCCGAGCAAGAGCACGCGAATCGACCGCAGCTCGCCGAGCGTGATGCTCGCGCGCGTGCCGATCATCTGTTGCGCCACGCGGTCGTTGATCGTATCGCGCATCTGGGCGAACGAGAGCCCGCTCACCGTGATCGGACCGATTGCCGGGAAATTGATCGAGCCTTCGCGGCTCACGGGGAGGAAGTACTGGTCGTTCTGGTTGCCGAAAAGCTGCACGTTGACGGTGTCGCCGGGACCGATGACGTAGTCCACGGGCACCGGGATGTCCGTGGCAGGCGCGAACGTGCTCGGCACGCGCTCGAAGAGGTCGTAGCCGAAGGGCTCCAGAGCATCGGTGCCGACGGGGGTGAGCGGCAAGAACGTGAGGATCACGTCGAAGGGACGCAGCGCCGTCTCGGCCTGCACGCGTACCGTGGCCTCGTCCACGTTGAGCCCCGCGAGTGCGATTGCGGGCACTCCGGGGAGGTACAGCATGCCGGCGCCGTCGAGCTGGTACGGGTTGCCCTTGGCCAGGCGCTCGCGAAACTCGTCGCGCGCCTGTTGACTCATGACGAGAGGCGCGCCATCGGCGAGCTCGAAACGCAGGACCAGCGTATCGCGCGGCCGCAATCGCGGCTGCCGGGGCTCGGCCGTGCGGTCCTCGCCCGCGGGTTGGGCTGCGAGCGCGTCGGCGAGAGCGGCCTCGGTGTCGAGGGCCAGCTCGGTCGTCGGCTGCCCGCTGCCTGTCAGCATCCCGACGATCGCCTCGCGCTGTGCGGGCGGCAACGAGCGCTGGAGCTCGCGGATCAGCGATTGCTGCTGCGCCGGCGGCAGCGAGTTGAACAGACGAATCTGCTCCTGCATCGGGAGCGGCACCTGCGCCAACGCGACCGAGGCACTCAGCCCGGCCGTCAAGCCGACGACTAAGCCAAGGAATGTGTGCCGCGCCCCGGCTAGCGTCATCGGAGCGCCGACCGGCAGGAACGCGCGAGCGAAACGATCGCGCTCGATGGAAACAGCGTTCGTGCCGGCATTCAACAAGGGCCTTCGCGGAAAGCCGGCATGATATCGGCGCGGGTCAAGTGCGACAAGGCGAACGGCCGGGCGCAGAAACACGCTGAACCGCGTGGATTCGCGGCTCGCCCGGTCTGGGCTCTGTAGCGGAACATTCGCTTCGGTGCATTTTGCCCGACCCCCAGTGACGTCCTAGGATAGCCGATGTATAGCCGCCGAAGGGCCACCGAAATGCAGGTCCAAATCACGCGCTGGGGCAACAGCCTCGGCTCGACGGTACCGAAAGACGTCGCAGCGCGCTTTGGCCTGAAGGCCGGTGCTCGCGTGGACATGGCCGCCGAGGACGGGCGAATCGTCATCTCGCTGGAGCGCCCCGTTTATGGTCTCGACGAGCTGCTCGTCGGGATGACCCCGGCCACGATGCACGACGCGTTCGAACGGGGGCCGGACCTCGGTCGCAAGGCCGTCGAGTGAAGGACGACTCCGATCAAAAGCTTACCGTCCGCCTGGACCGAGGCACCCTTCGCAAAGCCAAGGTTCTAGCCGCCAAGCGCAACACGTCGATCAGCCGGCTCGTGGCTAGCTGCATTGAGACGCTGGTCGGCGAGGACGACGCGTATGAGCAAGCCCAGCGGCGAGCGCTAACTCTGCTCGATGAGGGCTTCGCGCGCGGAGGAAAGATCGCGGCATCCCGCGATGAGTGGCATGAGCGCTAGAAGCATCGTGGACACCAACGTCCCGTTGTACGCGCACGATCGCGACGCCGGCGGCAAACCAAAAAGAATCGAAGATCCATTCGTCTGAGAGCGGCGCTACACCACCCCGCGTCCCATCCAAAACTGTCGAATCGGACTTGATTCTCGACTCGACACTCTATCGCGCCACCAGGAGAATCCCTGCCCCGGGATTTGCGCTCAGGAGCGGCTGCAGCAGGATGTACCGTCGCCCGACTGTAAAACTGCCGAACCCGGAGAGGGCGGTGGTACCACAGGCCAAGATCGAAGGTTACCTATTGTCGCCTGCGCATCTGGTTGGTCGACACAAGGCGGTCTTTTTCGGGTCCCTTGGGTATGCGCAGGAGGAATGGCGAATTCTTGAGCGAGACATTCGCGGCTTCGCCAGTCGCGACGCTCTGCCCACGAGAACGACGAGATATGGGCAGAAGTATGAAGTCCGAGGCGCCATCACAGGCCCGAACGGCCGCGTTGCGAGTATAGTCACGGCGTGGATCGTGCGGGCGCGTGAGGACTTCCCTCGATTCCTCACTGCCTATCCCGAGGACTGAACGATGACGATCAAAGCGCTTGATACAGTCGTACTGCTGAAGGACCTTCCGGCTCACAAGCTCAAGCGAGGAGACGTCGGCGCGGTCGTCGAGGTGTACGCGCCGGATGGGCTGGAAGTCGAGTTCGTGACAGGCTCGGGCCGGACGCAGGCTCTCGTCACGCTCAAGACGAGTGATGTTCGCGCGGTCGGGGCAGCGGACATGCTTGCGGTCCGATCCGTTGGCGCAGCGGGCTAACGAGAGATCGCAGATCTGATTCGTCGCGTCGCTCAGGACCGCCCTGCGTTCAACGCGCGTAGCGCGGCGAGCGCGCCGGCGATGGCCGACGAGTCCTTCCCCTGGGCCGCCATGGCACCCCCGATAGCCGGCGTGAGCTCCGACGCGAGCCGCTTGCCGAGCTGCACGCCCCACTGGTCGAACGAGTTCACGTCCCAGATCACGCCCTGCACGTACACCTTGTGCTCGTAGAGCGCCACGAGCTGGCCGAGCGTGGCGGCATCGAGCCGCTCGAACAGTAGCAGCGAGCTCGGCCGACTGCCGGGATAACGCTGATGCGGACTGCGACTCGAGCCCGGCGTGTCGGAGGGGTCGCCTTCCGCAAGCGCCCAGGCCTGGGCGAGGCAGTTCGCGGCCGCGAGGTCTTGCTGCTCCTGGCGGCCGACCGCCGAGCGCGCCGGCAACAAGAAATCGATCGACACGCGTTCCGTGCCTTGGTGCAGCAACTGATAAAAGGAGTGCTGCGCGTTCGACCCGGGCTCGCCCCAGATCACGGGGCACGTGGCGCATTCGACGGGCTCGCCGCCGCGGCGCACGGACTTGCCGTTGCTCTCCATCTCGAGCTGTTGGAGATACGCGGGGAAACGCGCGAGGTGGTCGTCGTACGGCAGCACGGCGTGGCTCGATGCGCCGAGGAAGTTGCGGTTCCAGATGCCGACGAGCGCGAGCAGCACGGGCAGATTCGACGCGAGCGGCGAGCGGCGGAAATGCTCGTCCATCGCGGCCCCGCCCGCGAGAAACTCGGCGAACTTCGGCCAACCGACCGCGAGCGCCACCGTGAGGCCCACGGCGGACCACACGGAGTACCGCCCGCCGACCCAGTCCCACATCGCGAGCCGTCGATCGGGCGCAATGCCGAACTCGTCCATAGCCGCTTCGTTCGTGGAGACCGCAACGCATTGCGCCGCCACCGCACGTTGGCCACCCGCGGCGAGCAGCCACGCGCGCACGGCTTGCGCGTTCACGAGCGTCTCGAGCGTCGTGAAGCTCTTCGAGCAGATCACGAACAACGTGCTCTCGGGACTCACGCGTTCGAGCACGTGCGCGAGCGCCACGCCGTCGATGTTCGAGACGCAATGCACGCTCAAGCCCCGCCGGCAGTCCTCGGCGAGCGCTTGCACGGCCATGACGATGCCGAGATCGGAGCCGCCGATGCCGATGTTGACGAGGTCCGTGATCGGCTTGCCGGTGTAGCCGCGCAGATTCCCGGCGTGCAGCGCGTCCGCGAGCGCGCGCATCTTCGCGCGCTCCGCCTCGACGAGCGGCATGACGTTCTCGCCGTACGCCGTGAGCGGCGCGTTGGCCGCGCGGCGCAGCGCGACGTGCAACGCCGGTCGATCCTCGGTGTTGTTCACGGGGTGGCCGGCGAACATGAGCTCGATCCAGCGCGACACTTCGGTCTGCGCGGCGAGCTCGAGCAAGAGCTCGAGGGCGCGCGCATCGAGGAGCTGGCGGCTGAAGTCGAGCAGCAACCCTTCGGCTTCGAGCGAGCAGCGCTCGAACCGGCGCGCATCGGCTGCGAACAGCTCCTGGATCGGTCGCCGGCCAATCACCTGCGCGTGCGCCGCAAGCGCCCGCCAAGCGGCCGTGCGCGGACCATAGGTTTCGTGCGGCATGGGCGCACAGATTACCGCAGCTGCGCGCCGCAAAGCCGCCGCGCGTAAGCCGACGGCCGAACGCCGATGAGAATCCACTCGATCTGCCGAGTTTCCGGCCTGGTCGCACCTCGACTCCGTCGTTACGGTGACTCGCGGTTTTGCGAACCCGATGGCGGGTCTATAGTGAACCCATGTCGCGAAACGCCACAGAGCCTCGCCGCCACCGCCTCACGGTGGAGGACTATTACCGCATGGGCGAGGTGGGAATTCTCGCGCCCGACGCTCGAGTCGAGCTGATCGACGGCGAGATCATCGACATGCCGCCGATCGGCCCTCCCCATGCAGGTACCGTCAACCGGCTCGTGCGGTTGCTGGGGCGGGCCGTGGGCGATCGTGCCGTTCTGCTCGTGCAAAACCCGGTGGTATTGAGCCGGCACTCAGCGCCGCAGCCCGATCTCGCCTTGGCCCTGCCACGGGCGGATTTCTATGCGAGCCGCCACCCTGGCCCCGCCGATGCCGTTCTCGTCATCGAAGTCGCGGACACCACGCTCCCCTTCGATCGTGACGTAAAGATCGGGCTCTACGCGCGGCACGGAATACGCGAAGTCTGGCTCATCGATGTGCAAGCGAAGCACCTCGTGCGCTACCGGACGCCTCAGCGGGTCGCATACGCTGGCGTCGACCAGCCCGACCTCGGCTCGCCGCTCGACATCGCCGCCCTCCCCGGCACGCACATCGACCTCAGCACGCTGTTCGCCTGACTCACCAGGCCCAAGCGAATCTGCGCGATCTCGCGAGATTCCCGGCTGGCTGCATATGCGGCGGGCACGTTACGTTGAGCCCACCGTTTGCAGCGCCCCGTCGCGGGTCTATAGTGGAAAAATGTCGCACAGCCCCGCCGAACCGCGCCGCCACCGCCTCACGGTGGAGGATTATTACCGCATGGGCGAGGTGGGCATCCTCGCGCCCGACGCTCGCGTCGAGCTGATCGACGGCGAGATCATCGACATGCCGCCCATCGGCAGCCCCCATGTCTCGACGGTGCTTGAGCTCGACCACCTGCTCAAGCGCGCGGTCGAGGGACACGCTTTAGTGCTCGTGCAGTCGCCCATCGCCGTGGGCGACCGCAGCGCGCCACAACCCGATATCGCCCTGCTGCGCCCGCGGGCGGACTACTACCAATCGGCGCTCGCGCAACCGGCGGACGTGTTGCTGATCGTCGAAGTCGCGCAGTCGTCGCTGGACTTCGACCGCGACGTCAAAGTGCCGCTCTATGCGAAGCATGGGATCCCCGAGGTGTGGTCGATCGATGTGTTGCAGGGGAACCTCGTGCGCTACCGTACGCCGGTTCGAGGCGCTTACGCGCGCACGGACGAGCCGGATCTCGCAAAACCCCTCCCGATCGACCGCCTGCCGGGCACCCACGTCGACCTGAGCGCTCTGCGTCAGCGCTTGACCTTGTAGTAATCGAGATACCAGTCGACGAACTTGCGCACGCCGACCTCGACGGGCGTGCTCGGCCGGTAGCCGACGTCGGCGACGAGGTCTTCGACGTTGGCCCAGGTATCGGGCACGTCGCCGAGCTGGAGCGGCAGCAGGTTCTTCTCGGCCTTGCGCCCTAGGCATTCCTCGAGCACTTCGATGTAGCGCATGAGCTCGACGGGCTGTTGATTGCCGATGTTGTAGATGCGGTACGGCGCCTTGCTCGTCGCGGGATCGGGCGCGTCGCTGTTCCACGCGGCGTTCGGCTTGGCGACGTGGTCCATCGCGTGCACGACGCCCTGCACGATGTCCTCGACGTACGTGAAGTCGCGGCGGTGGTGGCCGTAGTTGAAAACGTCGATGGGCTTGCCCGCGAGGATGTTCTTCGTGAACAGGAACAACGCCATGTCGGGCCGGCCGAACGGGCCGTACACCGTGAAGAAGCGCAGCCCCGTGATCGGCAGGCCATAGAGCGTGGCATAGGTGTGCGCCATGAGCTCGTTGCCTTTCTTCGTCGCCGCGTACAGCGACAGCGGATGATCGACGTTGTGGTGCACCGAGAACGGCATCTTCGTGTTGGCGCCGTACACCGAGCTCGTCGAGGCGAACACGAGGTGCTCGACACCGTTGTGCCGGCAGCCCTCGAGCACGGTCATCGTGCCCTGCACGTTGCTGTCGATGTAGGTGAACGGCGCCTCGATGCTGTAGCGCACCCCGGCCTGCGCGCCGAGGTGAATGACGCGCTGGAACTTCTCGGCCGCGAACAGCTTCGCCATGCCGTCGCGATCGGCGAGGTCGAGCTTGACGAACTTGAACTTGGCGTGCGGCTCGAGCGTGCGCAGCCGCGCGTGCTTGAGCGTGACGTCGTAATACGGGCTGAG
>DATFFV010000525.1:0-2354 GCA_035249885.1 Gammaproteobacteria bacterium
CGCTCGCGAACGCGCGCACGATGCAGGACGTCTATGACCGCTCGCTCGGCCGCACGTCATTCGCGCTCGTGATGCTCGCGCTCGCGGGCGCCGTTGCGCTCGTGCTCGGCGTCGTCGGCCTCTACGGCGTAATTTCGTACGCCGTCTCGCAGCGCCGGCGCGAGATCGCGATCCGGCTCGCGCTCGGCGCGCAGCAGGGCGCCGTCCGGCGCAACTTCGTCCGGCATGGCGTGGCGCTCGCGTTGATCGGCATAGCCGTCGGCGCGGCGGCCGCCGTCGGCGTCACGCGTTTGATGACGTCGCTGCTCTACGAGGTGCGGCCGGTCGATGCGCCGACCTACTTCGGCGTCGCGGTGCTGCTCGTGCTCGCCGCGGCGCTCGCGAGCTATCTGCCGGCGCGGCGCGCGTCGGCGGTTGATCCCGCGGAAGCGTTGGCAGCCGAGTGACCGGCGCAGCGATACTCGAGCGCGTGCTCACGATCTGGGCCGACGCGTGGCCGCTCTTTCCCGGTAGCACCAAAGAGTCGCTCGCGAGCTCGCGAATCTCCCCGGTCGTTTCGCCTTTGAAGGACGACTTGGTCGGCGGCATCGCGAGCACCTTGTGGGTGCTGATGGGTGCGATCGGCGCCGTGCTGCTCGTCGCGTGCGCCAACATCGCGAATCTCACGCTCGTGAGGGCGGATGCGCGGCGGCAGGAACTCGCCGTGCGCGCCGCGCTCGGCGCCGTTCCGGCGCGCATCGCGAGAGAGTTGCTGGTCGAGAGCTTGGTGATAGGCGTGGCCGGAGGCATGCTCGGGTTGGCGATGGCCTACCTGGGACTGGAGGTTCTGGTTGCCATCGCTTCGAGCAACCTGCCCCGGCTTCAGGAGAGTGGCGTCTATCTCCCCGTGCTGGTGTTCACCGTGGCCGTCTCGCTCGCGTCGACCCTCCTGTTCGGCTCGATCGCGGCCGTCAAGCACGCGTTGCACATCGACGCGCCTCAAGCCGCGCGTAGTGCGAGCGCGAGCCGCGAGCGGAGCAGGGCGCGCAGCTTCCGATCGAAGGACTGGGCAACTACTCACGAGTAATGATCGAAGGGGAGGCGCCGGCTTCGCCAGGCGAAGTGCCGCCGTACAGAACCAAGTTCGTCTCGCCCGGCTACTTCGAAGCGATGGGCACGCGAATGATTGTGGGACGCGAAGTGACTTGGACCGATATCGAGACTGGCGGCCGCGTCGCGGTCGTTTCAGAGGAGTTCGCCCGCAAGCTCGCGCCGGAGCCCGCGGATGCGCTCGGCAAACGCATCCGTACCCCTTTCGGCCCAGATGCCTGGCGCGAAGTGATCGGCGTCGTGCAGAACGTCCACGAGGACGGGCTGTACGCTCCGCCGCCAAGCTTCGTGTATTGGCACGTGCGCATGGAGGGCTTCAACACCAACGCCGTTGTCGGAGTGCCGGACGTCGCGTTCGTGATACGCAGCGACCGTGCAGGCACGGCGAGCCTGATGGAGGAAGTTCGGCGAGCGGCCTGGTCGGTGAACGGGTATTCCGGTCACTCACCCCCGCACGATGCAGGATGTGCACTCCGGCTCGCTCGGACGGACATCGTTCACGCTCGTGATGCTCGCGATCGCCGGCGGTGTGGCGTTGCTGCTCGGTGTCATCGGAATTTATGGCGTCCTTACTTACGTCGTCTCGCAGCGAGCTCGGGAAATCGGCATTCGGTCCGCGCTTGGTGCTGAGCCTCGGCAACTTCAGACGATTTTTCTACTCCACGGGCTCGCGCTTAGCGGAGTGGGCGCCGTTCTGGGCCTCGTCGGGGCCTTCGCATTGGGGCGTTTGACGTCGTCGCTGCTGTTCGGCATCGGTCCAATGGATCCCGCAGCCTATATGGCCGCGATCGGGGTCATCCTCGCGGCTGCGGCGCTCGCGAGCTACCTGCCCGCGCGGCGTGCGGCAACGATCGATCCGATGGAAACGCTCAGGGCGGAGTAGCGCAAGACCTACGCGTTGAGAGGATCATGGCGGTCCCGCGGCAGCGAGCGTCTCGAAGTGGCCGAAGAAGGTCGAAAGCGAGAGGGCTGCTGAGTGCGTTCTTAACGAGCACCAAGAGCTCGAGAGCCGTCACTGATGGCGAGATCGCACCGTAGTCGTGGAGAATGGGTCACATCGACACAAAGATCAGGTTCCCCTTAGTGGCTCACCAGACTTGGAACGCTGAGGCTTACCAGCGAA
Source organism: Gammaproteobacteria bacterium (assembly GCA_035249885.1). Lineage (GTDB taxonomy): Bacteria > Pseudomonadota > Gammaproteobacteria > Steroidobacterales > Rariloculaceae > FEN-1219. The sequence goes on from DATFFV010000525.1 coordinate 2,213, forward strand.
ACGCACGTTTCGTTAGCGACCTAGGCATGCCGGTCGTTGCGCTTCTCGATCCACGGCCCGGCGAGCGCATTCTGGACTTAGGCTGTGGCGATGGCGTGTTGACTCAGAAACTTCGGGATATGGGTTGCGAGCTGATCGGAAT
>DATFFV010000526.1:0-3956 GCA_035249885.1 Gammaproteobacteria bacterium
GGAGCTGCCGGAGCCGCGGCGCGCACGGGCTCCTCGACGGGCGCCGGAGGCGGCGGCGACGGTGCGGGCGTGCTCGGCAGCACGTTCGAGACGGCGGCTTCCTCGGTTTTCGGCTGCCGCTTGATCTCCTCATACTTGACCGAGGGATCCGGCTTCGGTGCGACGAGCTTGTAGCTCGTGCCGGAATTTTCGGGCAGCGTGACCTCGTCGTCGCGGACCCGGCGCAGCGTGTAGTTCGGCGTCTCGAGGTCGGGGTTGCCGAGCAGCACGACGTTCACGCCGTTCGCCTCTTTGATCGTCTGCACCCAATCGCGCTTCTCGTTGAGCACGTAGTTGGCGACGTCCATCGGCAGCTGCGCAATGACCTTGGCGGTGCGCTCCTTGCGCGCTTCCTCGCCGACGAGGCGCAGGATTGCGAGCGCGAGCGACTCGACGCTGCGGATGTTGCCGGCGCCATTGCAGCGCGGGCACGTCGACTGCGTCGCTTCCTCGAGCGACGGCCGCAAGCGCTGCCGCGACATCTCGAGCAAGCCGAAGCGCGAGATTTTCCCGATCTGAATACGCGCGCGATCGTGGCGCACGGCCGTGCGCAACCGTTCCTCGACCTCACGTTGATTCCGTTGCGGTCCCATGTCGATGAAATCGACGACGACGAGACCGCCGAGGTCGCGGATGCGCAATTGCCGGCCGATCTCGTCGGCGGCCTCGAGGTTGGTGTTGAGCGCGGTTTCCTCGATGTCCTCGCCTTTCGTCGAGCGGGCCGAGTTGATGTCGATCGCCGTGAGGGCCTCGGTACGGTCGATGACGATGCTGCCGCCCGACGGCAGCTGCACCTTGTGGTTGTAGGCCGACTCGATCTGGCTCTCGATTTGGTAGCGCGTGAACAGCGGGACCGTGTTGTCCTCGTAGAGCTTGAGCTTCTTGATGCTCTGCGGCAGCACGCGCTCCATGAACTCGAGCGCGTCCTGATGGACGCTCGGGTTGTCGATCAAGATCTCGCCGATATCGTTCGAGAAGTAGTCGCGCAGCGCGCGCACGATCGCATTGCCTTCCTGGTAGATCAGGAACGGGGCGGGGCGCGTGACGACGACTTGCTTGATGGCTTCCCAGACGCGCAGCAGGTACTCGAGGTCCCAGCGCAGCTCCTCGGTGCTGCGGCCGATGCCGGCCGTGCGCACGATGCAGCCCATGCCGCCGGGCACTTCGAGATCGTCCAGCGATTGTCGGACCGTATCGCGCTCCTCGCCCTGGATTCGGCGCGAGACACCGCCCGCGCCGGGATTGTTCGGCATGAGCACGATGAAACGACCGGCGAGGCTGATGAAGGTCGTGAGTGCGGCGCCTTTCGTGCCGCGCTCTTCCTTATCGACCTGAACGACGATTTCCTGGCCTTCGCGCAGAACCTCGCGAATCTGGACGCGGTCGTTAGGCTCCGGCTGTTTGAGGAAGTACTCGGTGGAGATTTCCTTGAGCGGCAGGAACCCGTGTCGCTGGACGCCGAAGTCTACGAAACAGGCCTCGAGACTTTGCTCGACTCGAGTGATGCGGCCCTTGTAGATATTCGACTTGCGTTGCTCTCGAGAGGGTACCTCGACGTCAAGATCGTAGAGTTTTTGGCCATCCACCATGGCCACGCGCAACTCTTCCCGTTGAGTTGCATTTACCAACATTCGCTTCATAAATCCTCAGTGCGATGTTGGCGTGCACGAAGCTTCGACCTGCGACCGCAGTCTGCGAATAGGTACCTGCGGCGTCTGAGCCGCTGCGGCACGAAAGAGGAGGGGGCTCTGCTCGATCCGTAATCCGATCTAAGGAGTGGTGTCTTGTACGGAGAGCCATCGCCTTACGCAGATGCGGGGCCCGAAGTTGCCGGCCCGCCAGTGTTGTGTACCTAAAACTGGCAGCTCGCTTCGCTGAGCTACCGCCAGAAAAAGGGTCGAGAGCGTTCGGGCTTTGACCCTGATAAACCGCTTCTCGTGCCGCTACTATAACATACGAGCCTGCACGCTCAATTCGTATTCCCTTGAATCCACCGCAAAAATACGCCTCTCTTAGCCAAGGGAAGTCGGGCGTCCAACATCGGGAGATCGACGCCGAGAGCGCCGGGCAGCGACTCGACAACTTCCTTTTGGGCGAGCTCAAGGGCGTGCCCCGGAGCCACGTGTACCGGCTGATTCGCTCGGGGCAGGTGCGCATCAACTCGGGACGCACGGCGCCGAGCTACCGGCTGCGGGCCGGCGACCGGGTGCGGATCCCGCCCGTCGGCACGCGCCCGAAGTCGCCGCCCGTTGCGACGCCCGACCACCTCGATTGGCTCGCTGGACGCATCCTGTTCGAGGATGGCCGGATTATCGTCGTCGACAAGCCCGCGGGGCTCGCGGTCCACGGCGGCAGCAACGTGAGCCTAGGGTTGATCGAGGCGCTCCGGTTGCTGCGCCCGGAGTGCAAAGACCTCGAGCTCGTGCATCGACTCGATCGCGGCACGTCCGGCGTCCTACTGCTCGCGAAACGGCGCAGCGCTTTGCGTGTGCTGCACGAGCTGCTGCGCGAGGGCCGCGTCGACAAACGCTATCTCACACTCGTCAAAGGGCAGTGGAACAAGGCCACGAGCGAGGTCGACGCGCCGCTCGTGACGCGCCGCGTCGGCGGCGAAGCGCGCGTGAAAGTCGACAGCCAAGGGAAGCAAGCATTGAGCTCGTTTCGACTGCTCGATCGGTTCGGCAAGACGGCCTCGTTGCTCGAGGTCACGATCGCCACGGGTCGGACGCACCAGATCCGCGTGCATGCAGCGCACGCGGGCCACCCCGTGGCGGGCGACGAGCGCTACGGCGACAAGGATTACAACGAGTACCTACGCTCGGTCGGACTCGAGCGCATGTTCCTGCATGCGCATTTTCTGTCGTTCGAGTGGCCGGAGACGGGTGAGGACTTCAACGCGAGCGCACCGCTGCCCGACGAGCTCAGTTCCGTGCTCACGGCGCTCGAGGTCAAGAGCGCGTCGACTGCAGCGGGTCCGCGCCCAGCGATCTGAGAGCCTGCGCCAACCAGATCAACGGCAAACCGATCAACGCCGTCGGGTCGTGCGATGAGATGTCCTCGAACAGCACGACTCCCAGGCCCTCCGACTTGAAGCTTCCGGCGCAATCGAGCGGTTGCTCGAGCCGCACGTATTGCTCGAGCGCGGCACGTCCAAGAGTGCGAAACCGTACCGCGGTGCGATCGACGTGCTCGGCCGCGGTCCCGGTGCGCGTGTCGACAACCGCCACGGCCGTGTGGAACAGCATGCTGCGGCCCTGACAGTCGAGCAGTTGCCCGACGGCCGCATCAGCGGTGCCCGGCTTGCGCAGAATCCGGCCGTCGAGTGAGGCGACTTGATCCGATCCGATCACGAGCGCGTCGGGCGCCCGAATGCTCCTGGCCTTGCCGAGGGCGAGCCGGGCCGCCATCGTGGCCGGCGACTCGCCAGGTGTCTCGACCTCGGCGGTCCCGGGCGCCTCGACGTCGAAGGGTAGGCCGAGGCGCGCCAGGAGCTCCCGGCGGTAGCGTGAAGTCGAGGCGAGGATGATGCGCGGCATGGTTCGAGCGGTTCCCACTGTGCGTAACTTGCGGTTTTGACGTCAGAAACCTGCTCACATATGATGCGCGGCCTATGTCGGGCTCGCTGCACGCTTGGTACAGTCTGCGCGATTTGGAAGCGCTGGCTGGTCGAGAGGCTACGCTCAGCGGCGAGCTCGATCCCGGCAAGCTGCCCCGGCTTCGCGGCCTGCTCCACTCGGAGGTCGGCAGTGTAAGAGCAGCGCTGCGTTTTCGACAGCGCCGCGACGAATGGCTGGCGACCGAGATCGACTATCAGGTTTCGGTGGAGCTCGTGTGCCAGCGGTGCCTCGAGCCGTTTCGCTACGAGGCGAAGGAGCGCGTCGACATCGTGCTCGCGGATGCGGCTGCGCTGCCGGCGA
>DATFFV010000527.1:0-3397 GCA_035249885.1 Gammaproteobacteria bacterium
CGCGCGTCGACACGATCGGCGTATTCAACGCCGGCGTGCAGGCGCCGAATCCCGGCGCACCCGCGGGGCGATTCCCGACCACGGACGCGCTCAAGGATCTGCACGGGCCCGTGCTGCTCATCAACGGCCACGAGCGCGACTTCATGATGGCCGGCTCGAAGGCGACCTACGACGCGATCACGCACGTGCCGGCATTCTACGGCGCACGCCATGGCGCAGGGCACACGGCGACGGTCTTCCATCCGGGCGGCGGCGAGTACGCCAACGTCGCGGCCAACTGGCTCAGGTGGACGTTCAAGAAAAATACGCAAGCCGCTGAAATGTTTGTTGGAAACGACTGCAGCCTCTGCACGAATCCGAACTGGGACACGGAATCGAAAGGCCTCGGCGAGTAGCGCCGACCCGCGGGTCAGCGGCCCGTGAGCTTCTCGAACGGCTCGGGGTAGCGCGCGCCCTCGACGGCGATCCGCGCGGTCGCCGCCTCGATTTCCGCGAGGTCGTCCGCCGTGAGACCGATCGCGGCCGCGCCGACGTTCTCCTCGAGCCGCCCGACGTTGCGCGTGCCCGGGATCGGCACGATCCACGGCCGTTGCGCGAGCAGCCAGGCGAGCGCTAGTTGCGCCGGCGTCGCGCGCAGTCGTGCCGCCACTTTCGCGAGCACGTCGACGAGCGCGCGATTCGCCTTCCGCGCTTGCGGCGTGAAGCGCGGCAGGATGTTGCGAAAGTCGCCGGCCGCGAACTGCGTGCTGTCGTCGATCGCACCCGTGAGGAACCCCTTGCCGAGCGGGCCGAACGGCACCAGACCGATGCCGAGCTCGGCGAGCGTCGGCAGGATTTCCTTCTCGAGCGCTCGATGCCACAGCGAATACTCGCTCTGGAGCGCGGCGACGGATTGCACGGCGTGCGCGCGGCGGATCGTGCGCGCGCCGGCCTCCGACAAACCGAAGTGCCTCACCTTCCCTGCTCGAATGAGCTCCTTGACCGCGCCCGCGACGTCCTCGATCGGCACGTTCGGGTCGACGCGATGCTGATAGAAGAGATCGATCGCGTCGACGCGCAGCCGCCTGAGAGATGCCTCTGCGACTTCCTTGATGTGCTCGGGCCGGCTGTCCAGGTCCATGGGCCCTTTGCCGGGGCCGATCTGGCCGCCGAACTTCGTGGCGATGACGACCTCGCCCTTGAACGGCTCGAGCGCTTCGCCGACGAGCTCCTCGTTGGTGAACGGGCCGTAGATCTCGGCCGTATCGAAGAACGTGACGCCGCGCTCGACGGCCGCGCGAATGAGCTCGATGCTCTCTCGCCGGTCCGCGGCTGGGCCGTAGCCGAACGTGAGCCCCATGCAGCCGAGCCCGAGCGCCGAGACCTCGAGCTGGCCGAGCTTGCGTTGCTGCACGGAGGACTCCTCGTTGCGATCGATCGCGCCGGCGTTCACGATACGACGCAGCAAGCGTCCTGCACAGGAGGAAGATACGATGAAGTCATCAATCGCTCTTGCCGCCCTTCTAGGGTGTGCCGCGGGAGCGGCCGCCGCGCAGAGCCCCTCTTCCGCGTTCGCTCGCGGTAGTAGCCAGCAGTCGTGGCAGAACCCCGGGCTCGCGGCCGTGCTCGAGAAATGCTCAAAGAAGCCGCAGCCGTTTCGCATCAGCGGCGACGGCGATGCGTCCACCGCCGTCGCCCCGCCGCCGCCCGCGCTGCCGACACCCACTGCCATTCCCGGCGTCATCGCCGCGAATCAGAGCTGGAAAGTCGTATGGGCCTGGGAAGGCAACAACGCCGACGGCCCGATCGCGGGCAACGACGGCAAGATCCTGTTCGCGAACCAGGACGCGAGCAACGTCATGGAACTCGATCCCGCGACGGGCCTCGCGAAAATCATCCACGACGATACGAACACCGGCGGGGCGCTGTCGCGCAGCAAGAACGGCGCGTTGTTCGTCGCGTCGCGCGGCTTGGGCGCCGCGATCGTCCAGCTCGAGCCGCAGCGCAAGGTGCTCGCGAACACGATCGGCGGCGAGCCGCTCGACTGTGCCGGCGGCGTGCTCAACGATCTCACGGCCGACGCGCGCGGCGGCGTGTACCTCGCGATCTCGGGCGGCGGGCTGTTCTACGCGAATCCGCAAGGTGTCATGACGCAATACGGCGAAGGCGTCACGGGACCGAACGGTATCATCCTGAGCGCCGACGAGCGCACGCTTTACGTCACGAACGGCCCCGCGATGGTGGCGTTCGACGTGCAAGCCGACGGCGCGCTGACGAACCAGCGCGAGTTCGCGAAGCTGCGCAGCGGCCGCGGCGGCGACGGCTCGGCCATCGACTCCGAAGGGCGCGTCTACGTCGCGACCGGCAGCGCCGCCGACGTGTTCGCGCCGAGCGGCGAGTTCTTGGGCACGATCGACGGCCCGGACGGCATGCACGGCGTCGCCTTCGGCGGCCGCGACAAGAAAACGCTCTACGGCATCGTGTTCTACGGCGGCTGGGGCACGCCGAGCGCGCGCAACCAGGTCGTCGGCATTCCGACGCTCGCGCAGGGCTACACGGGCCGCGCGAAGTAATCGGGAGGCCGCTTCAGTCGCGATCGCCTCAGTCGACGGCGGTGCCGGCGCGCACCGGGTCCCGCGTATTCCAGTAGACGAACGTGACCTTGCCAAGAACGTTGGCGGCAGGTACGAACGAGAACGTGTCGTAGCGACTGTCCTGGCTGTTGTCGCGGTTGTCGCCGAGCACGAAGTAGTGGCCGTCGGGCACTTCGTAGCGACCGCCCCGGCTGCGGCCCTCATGCTGCACCAAATACGACCGGTCACCGATCGTCTCGCGCACGACGTTCGGCTCAAGGTTCTCGAGACCAGCGGCGACACCATTGATCGTCAGACGTCTACTACCGGGGTCGTAAACGACGACGTCGCCGGGCAACCCGACCACACGTTTGATGACGAGTAGTCCAGGGACCGTAAGCGCGACCACGTCGCCGCGTTGCGGCGCTGCGTCGCGGTACGCCCTCTTGCTGACGACGAACTGATCGTTGACCTGCAACGTCGGAAGCATCGAGCCCGACGGCGTCACGTACGTCGCGAAGAACATCCGGTAACCGGCGAGCAGAGCGACTAACGCGACCGTAACGGCGGCAATACCTCGCCAAGTCGTGAACCAAGGGCCCGTGAAGGTGGTTGTGTGCTGCACCGCGATGCGAATCGCGTCGACGATACCGACAACGGTGAGCAGGTAGAGCGGGGGCGTAAACGACAACCCTGCCGGCCAAAGGCCTTGCCGCGCCAGCAAGAAGGCGCCGAGAGACACGAGCAGGGTCAACGCCAAATAGACACCCGCTCTCATCGGTCGCCCGACGTACAGCATGGCAAGCGACGGCGTGGCGAGGGCGGCTATCAAGAAAGCCACCCAC
>DATFFV010000528.1:0-5138 GCA_035249885.1 Gammaproteobacteria bacterium
AAAGCGGTCGGCCGCAGCGCGGGCCACGCCGAGCTCCTCGTCAGCGAACGCACGCCGACCGTCACCACGCTGTCGCAGGCCTGGCTCGACGGCGTGCGCCGCGACTCGCGCTTCAAGAACGTGAGCTGGGCGCGCGGCGAGCGCGTCGAAGTCGTGACGCTGCAATCGCTCGTCGAACGCCACGGCGAGCCCGCGTTCATCAAGATCGACATCGAAGGCTTCGAAGCCGAAGCGCTCGCGGGGCTTCGCGTCCCCGTGCGCGCGTTGTCGTTCGAGTACCTGCCCGCGACGCGCGCGATCGCCATCAGGTGCATCGACCGCCTCGCCGCGCTCGGCCGCTACCGCTACAACTGGTCGCCGGGCGAGAGCCACCGCTTGGCCGCGGACCGCTGGCTCACGGCGGACGAGATGCGTGCGGTGGTCGACGAGCTACCGCCGCTCGCGTCCTCGGGCGACATCTACGCGGAGCGCGTCTGATCGTTACTGCGGCGTGTCGAACGTGCGCAGCAACAGCGCCGAGAGCTCGCTCAAGGTAACGATGGGCCGTTGCTGCGGCGCGAGCGCGACGCCCTCGACGAACCCCGCATCGAGCAGCGCGGCCGCAATGTCGTCGCGGCGCGTCACGATGTGCACGGGCACGTCCCAACGCGCGCCGATACCCGTGACGCTCGCCGCGGGCTGGTGGTCGCCGATGAGCAGCAGGATCTCGTCGGCGCCGGGATGCTCGCGCAGATAGCCCGCGAGATACGTGAACGTGTAGACGAACGACTCGGCGTAGGGCCCGCTCAAGGCGTCCCAGTCCGGCTCTCGCTCGAGACTCGCGGCGACGTCGGCGGCCTCGAACGGCTCCGCAGTCAAGATTTGCTGCCAATCCTTCTGATAAGGCGGCACGGGCAGAAACGGAATGTGCGTGTTGATCGTCGGCAGGAACGTGAAGCGCGGCGCATGCGACTCGGTGCGCGCTTCGAGTGCCGCGACGTTCGCGAGCGCGAACTGGTCGGGGATGCGCCACCAGCCGAAGTCGGGCCCGCGGTAACCGACGGCGCGTTCGTCGTAGATCGTGTCGAAGCCGTAGAACGCGCCCTCGGGCCAGGCGCTCTTCGTGCCGGGCATGACGGCGACGGCGCGGTAGCCCGCGCGTTTGAACAGCTTGGGCCACGTGTCGCGCCGTTGCGTGAGCAACAACATGTAGTCGCCCGGCTCGCTGATCGTGAAGCCGCTCATGAAGCTCGCGTGCGCGAGCCACGAGCCGCCGCCGAACGTCGGCGACGCCGCGTACGCGGAGACGACGCGCCGGCCCGTTTCGGCCGCCGCGTGCGCGAGCTCGTCGCGCGCGGGCGCGACGACGCGCGCGATCGCCGCCACGTCGTAGGTCACGGCGCCGTACGACTCGAGGAACATGAGCAGCACGTCGTCGCCCTGCAGCCGGCCGAGGTTCGACGGCGTGAGCGGCACGATCGGCAACGCGCGGTTACGATCCGTGGTGTAGGCGGCGAACGTGAAGCGCGCCTGCTGGAGAAAGGTCGTCGCGACCGGCAACGAATATTTGTATTGCGACGGCCAATCGAGCGCGTGGCTCACCGCGTAGTGCGCGACCAAGAGACCCGCGAGCGCGCCGAGCACGCGGCGCGGCGTGCGCTCGCCGAGCAGGTGCGCCATGCACCCAAGCGACCACCTGATCGCCGCGACGAGCGCCGTGAGCAGCGCGACCAGACTCGAGGCACCCAGCAGCACGAGCCACCACGGCCCGACGGCCGCGAGCATGGCGGCGATCTTCGGCAAGTGCTGCGCATCCCAGTACAGATTCACGGGCCGGCCATAGAGCGCCGGCGCCGTGACCTCGGCATAGCGGCCGAGCACGAACGCGAGCACGAGCAGCGTGACGAGCCACCACGCGACGCGGCCGAGCGGCCGCACGAACGACGTCCACGCGACGAGCGCGAGCAACAGCACGGCGACCTCGACCGACGGCTCGGCGCGCGGCACGACCCACAGCGTGGGCCACACGTTGTGAAACGTCACCGCGACGTTGAGCGCGACGAGCGCCACTGCGAGCAGCAGCCAGTGCCGCACCCTAACGCGCGGCGGCTCCGTGAGCGGAGGCTCAAGGACGAGCTTGACGCGCGAGATAGGCAACATCGACGGCGAACGACCAGATTAGAACGACGAGTCCCGCGAGCGCGAGCGCCGCGCTCGCGGGCTGTGTCACGACGGGCACGAGCGCGCCGATCAGCGACACGATCTGCACGACGCAGACGGTTTGGCGGCGCCGGCTCGGTGGCAACGCGCCCCTAAGCCACGGCAAGAGAAAGCTCGCGGCCACGAACGCGTAGCGCAGCAGCCCGGCGGCCAAGATCCAGACGCCGGCCTTGCCGTTCTGCCACACGAGCGCCGCGAGCACGAGGATCAGCAATGCATCGGTTTCCATGTCGAAGCGCGCGCCGAACGCGCTGGCCTCGCCGCGGCGGCGCGCGAGTGCGCCATCGATGCCGTCGAGCATGGCGGCGAGCGTCGCGAGGCCCATGACCCACCACTCGGCAGCGCGCAGATCGAGCAAGGCGAGCAACACGATCGTGAGCGTGGCGCGCACGAGCGTCACGGTGTTGGCCGCGCCGAACGTCGGCGCGCGCAGATGCCGAGCCGCGAGCTTGAGCACCAAGGCGCTGCCGACGACGCCGAGCACCGCCGTGCGCCACGCGAGTGTGCCGACGTCGAGCCACAGCGCATCGAGCAGCGCGGCCGCGGCAATCGCGGCGCCGAGCGCGATCGCAACGGCCACCACGGTGCCGCGCGGCATCACGCTTAGGCGCGCGGCCGCGCGCGCTCGCAACCCGTTGTCGCTGGCGGATTCGCTCGTCATATCAACGCGACCCTTGCATGGCTCGCAACCGGTTTGCAAGGATGCCTCGGCCGGCTGCAACCGATTCGAGGACCGATGCCCGATCCCGTCGACCAAGCGCGCGCGTTCTGGGTGGCCGAGCCCGGGCGCGGCGAGATTCGCGCCGAGCGTTTGAACGCGCCCAACACCGGTGAAGCGGTCGTGCGCACGCTGTTCAGCGGCGTGAGCCGCGGCACCGAGGCGCTCGTATTTCAAGGTCGCGTGCCGAGCAGCGAACGCGAGCGCATGCGCGCGCCGTTTCAGGCCGGCGACTTCCCGGCGCCGGTCAAATACGGCTACTGCAACGTCGGCGTCGTCGAGCAGGGGCCGAGCGAGCTACGCGGCCGCCACGTGTTCTGCCTCTATCCGCATCAGACGCGCTACGTCGCGCCCGCGACGGCGCTGCACGTGCTGCCCGGCGACGTGCCACCGGCGCGCGCCGTGCTCGCGGCCAATCTTGAGACCGCTGTCAACGCGCTGTGGGACTTGGGTCCACGCATCGGCGATCGCGTCGCCGTGATCGGCGCCGGCACCGTGGGTTGCTGCGTCGCTTGGCTCGCGGCGCGCATCGTCGGCGTCGAAGTCGAGCTCGTCGACGTCGACGAGCGCAAGGCTGCGGCCGCGCGCGCGCTCGGCGTCGCGTTTCGCTCACCCGCTGCCGCGACGCGCGAAGCCGACGTCGTCGTGCACGCGAGCGGCACGGCCGCGGGGCTTGGCGTCGCGCTCGAGCTCGCGGGCCCCGAGGCTACCGTGCTCGAGCTCAGCTGGTACGGAGACGCCACACCGGCCGTGCCGCTCGGCGGCGCGTTCCACAGCCGCCGTCTCACTCTCAAATCGTCGCAGGTCGGCGCGATCGCGCCGGCGCAACGCGCGCGCTGGGACCACGTGCGCCGCATGGACCTCACTCTGCGGCTGCTCGCACATGCGGAGCTCGATGCGCTCGTGAGCGGCGAGAGTCGTTTCGACGAGCTGCCGGCCGTGCTCGCGCGCCTGGCCACTGCGCAGGGCTACACTCTGTGTCACCGCATCGTCTACTGACGGGAACTCGCAGCATGTTCAGCGTCTCGGTCCGCGACCACTTCATGATCGCGCACAGCTTCAAAGGCCACGGCTTCGGACCGGCGCAAAAGCTCCACGGCGCGACTTACGTCGTCGACGTCGAGCTCAAGCGCCTCGAGCTCGACGCCGACGGCGTCGTCGTCGACATCGCCCGCGCGACCGATTGCCTGCGCGAGGTGCTCGCTGCGCTCAACTTCCGCAACCTCGACGACGAGCCCGCGTTCCGCGGCAAGAACACGACGACGGAGTTTCTCGCGTTCGTGATCTACGAGCGCATGGCGGCCAAGGTCGCGGCCGGGGATCTCGGCCCGCACGCGCGCGGGCTCTCTGCGTTGCGCGTGACGCTCCACGAGTCGCACATCGCATGGGCCGCGTACGAAGGCGCCCTGCCCCGCTAGCGGCGACTCGCGTGCGCAAGCTCGACTTCGTCGTTCCCGGTGACATTCGCACGCCGACGGGCGGCTACATCTACGACCGCGAGATCCTCGCCGGCCTCGCCGAGCTCGGCTGGCGCACGACGCTGCACGCGCTCGACACGAGCTTCCCGCGGCCGACGCCCGCCGCGCTGCGCGCCGCGCGCATGGAGCTCGCGGCCATCGCGAACGGCAGCGTCGTCGTCATCGACGGCCTCGCGCTGCCGGGGCTCGATCGGCTGCTCGCCGACGAAGCGCGGCGACTCGACCTCGTCGCGCTCGTGCACCATCCCGTCGCGCTCGAGACGGGCCTCGACCCCGCCGACGCGCGGCGCTTCGCCGCCGCCGAGCGGCTCGCGCTCCGCTACGTGCAGCGCGTCATCACGACGAGCCAGTGGACCGCGCGCATGCTCGCGGCCGACGGTGTGCCCATCGCACAGCTGCGCGTCGCCGAGCCCGGCGTCGATCGCCGCAAGACTCATGGCAGCACGGATCCGCGCAGCGGCGCCCGCGGCTCTCCGGACGACATGGTGAACTTGCTCTGCGTCGCGACGCTGACGCCGCGCAAGGGGCACGCGCTCTTGTTCGAAGCCTTGAACGAGCTTCGCGACCGGCACTGGCACCTGACCTGCGCCGGCAGCTTACTGCGCGACGCCGTGCACGTCGCTGCGCTCCAGCACCAGATCGACCGCTTGAGCCTGCGTAAACGAGTGAGCCTGCTCGGCGACCTCGACCGCGAGGCGCTCGAGCGCCAGTACGCGCGGGCCGACGTCTTCGTGCTGCCGTCG
>DATFFV010000529.1:0-3235 GCA_035249885.1 Gammaproteobacteria bacterium
TCGTCGCGTCTCGCGAAGAGATCGACGTCGGCGACGAACACCCCGTCGACGAAGACGCGCGCGATGCCGCTGTCGACGCTGCGGTAGCCGATCCACGTGACCGAGCGGCCCGTGAAGCCGAAAGTGGCCCGGGCCGTCGGCACGGCGGAATACCCCGCGCGCCCGCCGCTCCAGGCGAACCAGTCGTCGGGATCGGTCAGCAGCCAGCCCGGGCTCGTGCTCACGGCAGGGTCCGACTCCTCGAAGCGCCGCGTCGTCGGCGGAGGAGCCGCGCTGTTGGCGACCGTCACGGTGACCGGCGAGGACGTGGTCTCGTTGCCCGCGGCATCGCGCGCGGTGGCGGTCAGCGTATGGGAGCCGTTCGCCGTCGCCGTCGTGTTCCAGGGCACCGAATACGGCGCCGCGCCGTCCTCGGCGAGCAACGCCCCGTCGACGTAGAACCGCACGCCCGCGATTCCTCGGTCGTCGGCCGCGCTGGCGCTCACGTTCGTCGTGCCCCCGACCGTGCTGCCCGACGCGGGAGACGTGATGCTCACGGTGGGAGGTGTGTTGTCCGGCGGCGGGCAGGTCACACCCGGAATGCACGGCAGCTGGGCACTCGCGATCGTGGGCGCCGCGACGCACAGCGCAGCCCACACCACCGCGAGGCGGATACGACATGCAGTCGTCATCGTGACTCCCTTCTCGTCAGCCCAACGAAGGTTGGCCGTCTAGGGCAGAGATATTCGCTGCCGACGTGGGACCATTTCGGTCACCTATCGAGCCCTGGGCCTAGCCCGATCGGCCTCGCTCCTAGGGAATACATCCGCGGCCCCGAACGTCTCCCTTCTGTAGGCCCCGACATTGGCGGCCGGGAACAACGTGGAGGAGCAGCGATGGAGCCAGTAGACCGGGGTGCCGACGACGTGGCGCTCTCGGCGCTCATCGACGATGAGCTGCCCGACGCAGATGCCGAAAGGATGCGGGCGAGGCTCCGGAGCGACGGCTGGCTCGCGCGCCGGTTCATCGCGATGACGCACGCAACGGCCGTGATTCGGCTGGCCTATCGCAATGTGATCGAGGTCGTGACCGCCGTGGCGGCCGTCTACGGGCGCTCCATCCAGGAGGGGGACCATGCTTCTTCCCGCGGCCGCTCGGTCGCCGCGCCCGGCGACGAGGACCGCCCCGTGCCCCTGCGCGAGATCGACTGGGCCGTCGCGGGCCTGACATCCGAGCAGCGTTCCGTGTTGTGCCTCGCGGTGCTCGAGGAGCTCGACTATCTCGAGATCGCCGCAGCGCTGCGCGTGCCCGGCAGCGCGGTCATGGTCAGGCTGGCCGAAGCGCGTGCGGCGCTGGCCGCCAGCCTTGGTGAGACCTTGCCCCCTGCATCCGAGACGCGACACTGAAGGCTGCTGCCTAGCACGGTCTACGGTGGGCTGACGACGTAGCTCGGATTCGCGTCGGCCAGCGGCCGGAATTTCTGCACGCGGCCCGAGTCGACCTCCGCCGTGTAGAAGTTGCCCTCGGCGTCGACGCTCATGCCGTGCACGCCCCACAGCCCGCCCGCGAACGTGCCCCACGTGCCCCACGAGTAGAGCAACCGGCCGTCGAGCGAGTACTTCAAGATCTTGTTCGTGCCGCGATCCGCGGCCCACAAGAAGCCCGCGCCGTCGATGAGGAACATGTGAATGTCGGACGGCGGCCCGCCGAACGTCCACTGATCGAGGAAGCGCCCGTTCTCGTCGAACACCTGAGCGCGATTGTTCGCGCGGTCGTTGACGAGCACGCGCCGCGTGCGCGCATCGACCGCGATGCCGTGCACGTTGTTGAGGTAGCCGGGTCGCGCGTCGTTGGGCGGTGTGCCTCGCTGGCCCCAGGCCATGAGGTACTTACCCGTGGCGTCGAACTTCACGACGCGCGTGTTCTCGTAGCCGTCGGCGACGAAGAACGTGCCGTCGGGTAGCCACGCCATGAACGTCGGTCGGAAGAAGTGCGTCGCGTCGGCCCCGGGCTCGTTGAGCGTGCCGATGGTCTGCACGAGCCGTTTGCCGTCGTTCGTGAACTTGAAGATCGCGTGGCGAAAGTCGTCGACGATCCAGACGTGCTCGTCGGGATCGTAGGGGCTCACGTAAACGGCGTGCGGCCGCGCGAGCAGCGAATCCCACTGCGTCCAGCTCTCGACGATGTTGCCGCCGCGGTCGAACACGAGCACGCAGTGCTCCCAGCGTGCGTCGACGCCGAGCACGCCACCTTGGTCCTGCCACGCCTCGAGGCCGTCGGGCGGCATCGCGCCCGCGGCGCCGCCCGCGGGTGGGCTCGCGACCGTCGCGCTGCGGACGGGTAGGCGGAACACGGGGAACTCGAGGCTCGGTGCGACGGCGCGCAGGCGCTGCGTCGCGGGCCGTTCGACCAGCGGTAGCTCGCCGCGTTGCAGCACGAACACGCGGTCGGGCGTTTGCGCGAACACGCTCTGCGCGGCGCCGTAGGTCCAGCCTTCGTGACCGGGTAGTTGCGCGAGCGGTTTCGGCCAGTCGGGAACGACTGCGTAGTGCCCGAACGTGTCTTGCCCGCCTTTGCGCCCGGGGAAGATTGCGCCGTCGTCTTGCCCGTACACCGTGCTCGCGGCTAGACCTAAGGCCGCGGCGAGCACCCATGTCGATCTTTGCATGACACCCCCGCGTTGACGTCTCGACTCGCTGATCCTAGCCCGGAATCGCGCTACAGTGGATCGGCAACCGAAAAAGGGGGAACCCATGACGCGCCTCATCTGCGCGCTCGTTCTCGTGCTCACGGCCACGGTCGCAGTCGCGCAACGCGCGGCACCCGTGCCCGCCGTCGACGATCCGGCCGTCGCGCAGGCGATGACGGTCGCGGCACGCGCTCTGCTCGAATCCGTGCGCGGCGCGCCCGAGTTCTCGGAGCGGCTGCGCTCCTATTCGATGGAGGACAGACTGCTGCTGCCGACCGACAGCCCGTGGCGCGAGCAGTGGCAGTACTGGCCCGCGGAACGCTCGGGCCTGTCGTTCGACCTCATGCACACGAAGCACCGCGCGCTCACGCACGAGCTGCTGTGGCTGCTCTTGAGCAATCGCGGCTACCACAAGCTGCTCAACATCATGCAGCTCGAGAACGTGCTGCAACCGAGCTCGGCCACGGGGTTCCCGCGCGGCGTGGAGGACTACAGCGTCACGCTGTTCGGCGAGCCCAGCGACACCGTGCCCTGGGCGTGGCGGTTCGAGGGCCACCACATCTCGCT
>DATFFV010000530.1:0-7905 GCA_035249885.1 Gammaproteobacteria bacterium
AGCCGAGGATGCGCGCGAGCCACTGCTGGAAGTCGTCGACGACGGTGAACATCGCGGGGACGATGAACAGGCTCATGACCGTCGAGACGATCAACCCGCCGACGACGGCCACGCCCATCGGCGCGCGGAAGGAGGGATCCCCGGCCCAGCCCATCGCGATCGGGGTCATGCCCGCGATCATGGCGATCGTCGTCATGACTATGGGGCGCGCGCGCTTGCTGCACGAGTCGATGAGCGAATCGAATCGCGACATGCCGTGATCGCGCTGCGCCATGATCGCGTACTCGACGATCAAGATGGAGTTCTTCGACACGATGCCCATGAGCATGAGCAGGCCGATCAGCGAGTTGATCGCGAGGGCGTGGTCGAAAACGAACAGTGCTAGCACGGCACCGGCCGCCGACGGGGGTAGCGCCGCGAGGATCGTGACCGGCTGAATGAACTTATGGAACAGCATGACGAGCACGGCGTAGATCGACAGCACGCCGATGGCCATCGCGAGCGCGAACTCGCCGAAAATCTCCGCGATCCAGCGCGCGTCGCCCGTGGGCACGAGCCGCACGCCGTCCGGCAGGTTCTGCACGGCCGGCAGCGCCTCGGTGGCCGCGAGCACGTCGCCGACGGCCTGGCCGTTCAAGTTGACGTTGAGCGTGATCTTGCGGCTGCGGTCGATGCGCGTGATCTGCGCGGGGCCGGAGCCGAGCGAGACGTCGGCGACGTTCATGAGCGGCACGGCGCCGCCCCTGCCCGGCACTGACAAGAGGCGCAAGCGCTCGAGATCGGTGCGCGAAGAGTCATTCAAGCGCACGAGGATCGGGATCTGGCGGTTGTCGAGATTGAACTTCGCGAGGCTCGTATTCACGTCGCCGCTCGTCGCGATGCGCGTGACGAGGCTCAGGGCTTCCGTCGTGACGCCGAGCTCGGCCGCACGCTCGGGCTGCGGCCGAATCACGATCTCGGGCTTCTGCAGCGCCGCGCTGCTCGTGATCATGCCGAGGCCGGGCAGCGCGCGGATCTCGCGCTCGACGTTGGCCGCCGCGAGCTCGAGCCGATCGGGGTCGTCGCCCGCGAGTGTGACCTCGAGCGTGCTGCCACCGCCGCCTTCGAAGTTGAACCGCGCGCCGGGAATGTCACGCAACATCTCCGTGGCTCTGCGCTCGAAGATCTGCTGCGCGCCGCGCGTGCCGTCGGGGTTGTCGAGCTGGATCACGAGCGTGCCGCGGCGCACCGAGCCGGCCGAGCCGCCGCCCGTCGGATTGCGGCCCCCGCCGCCGCCCTGAGTTCCGACCGTCGTGTAGACGCTGCGGACCTCGGGCAGCGGCTCCAAGCGGTTGCGCGCCGTCTCAGCCACGGCGAGCGTGTCCTCGAGCGAGGCTCCGGGCGCGAGCTCGACGGTCAAGCGCGTGAAGCCGTTGTCGCCGGCCGGCGAGAACGCCGTCGAGAGCAGCGGGAACAGGCTCAGCATCGAGAGGATGGCGACGCTAGCGACGCCGAGCGTGGTCCAGCGATGCGCGAGGCACCAGCGCACCCGTTCGAGGTACCAAGCCATGACACGCGAGGGCCGCACGGGTCGGTCGTGCGGCTTCAGGAAATAGGCGGCCATCATCGGCGTCAGCGTGCGCGCGACGAGCAGCGAGAACAGCACGGCCACGACGACGGTGAAACTGAACGGCCCGAAGAACTCGCCGGCGATGCCGCTCATGAACGCGACGGGAACGAACACGGCGCAGATCGTGAACGTCGTCGCAATGACGGCGAGACCGATCTCGATGGCCGCGTCCATCGCGGCTTCCTTGGGTTTCTTGCCCGTGCGCAAGTGCCGCACGATGTTCTCGACCTCGACGATCGCGTCGTCGACCAAGATGCCGACGACGAGCGACAGTGCGAGCAGCGTCAGGATATTGAGCGTGTAGCCGAGCGCCCAGATGGCCCAAAATGTCGGGATGATCGACAACGGCAGTGCGATCGCCGAGACCGCCGTGGCGCGCCAGTCCCACAAGAACAAAAACACGACGATGATCGCGAGGACCGCTCCCTCGATGAGCATCTCCATGGAGGCGTTGAACGACTCCTGGATGTAGCCGACCGTCGAGCTCGCTTCGGCGAATTGGATGTGCGGATATTCGGTTTGCAGTCGCTCGACAACCGCGCGCGCCTCCAAGGCGACGTCGAGCGCGCTCGCGCCCCACGAGCGCACGATCTCGAAGCCGATGACGGGTTGGCCGTCGAGGAGCGCGGCCGCGCGCTGCTCGCTGGCCTGATCGCGCACCTCCGCAATCGTGTCGAGGCGCATGCTGCGGCCGTCGGGCAGCCCGATCGGCAGCGCGCGCAAATCGTAGACCGAGGTGATGATGCCGGTCGTGCGCACGGTCTGCTCGAGCCCGCCGACCCGGCCCTCGCCGCCGGGGTACTCGGCCTGAACGCGGCGCAACTGGCGCGAGACGTCGCTCGCCGTGGCGCCGAGCGCGGCCATGTGGTCGGGATCGAGATCGACACGGACCTCGCGCGCGACGCCGCCGACGCGCGACACGCGGCCGACGTCGGGCACCGCCGAGAGCTCGCGCGCCACCGTGAGATCGACGAACCACGAGAGCTCGGTGGCCGTCATGTTGTCGGAGGCCACGCTCCAGGTAACGATCGCGCCGCCAGCCGTCGTGACGCGCGACACGATGGGCTCGTTCGCGTCCGCGGGCAGGTCGGAGCGAATGCGCGTCATGGCGTCGCGCACGTCGTCGAGCGCGGCCGAAAGATCGGTGCCGAAGCGGAATTCGATGCTCGTCGTCGATGCGCCCTCGTCGACGGTCGAGGTCATCTGCTCGATGCCGGCGATCGTCGCGACGGCGTCCTCGACCTTGCGCGTGATCTCGCTCTCCATCTGCGTCGGCGCGACGCCGGGATACGTCACGGTGACGATGACGGCCGGGAACTCGATGTCGGGCCGGTCGAGCACGCCGAGCTTCGGGAAGCTGACGACGCCCGCTACCGTCAGCGCGATGAACAGGACGATGACGGGGACGGGGTTGCGAATCGACCAGGTGACGAAGTTCATGAGCCGCCCGCCGCGTTGCTGACGCTGACGAGGTCGCCGTCCTTCAAGAACCCGGCGCCCTTGATGACGACCGTCTCGCCGCCCTCGATGCCGCTCACGACTTCGATCGAGTCGGCCTGCACGGCGCCGGTCTCGATGCGCCGGCGCGCGACCGTATTGTTACTGCCGAGCACGAACACGTAGCTGTAGCCGTCGGCGTTGACGATGCTCTCGAGCGGCACTGTGAAGGCCGGCCCCGTGCCGATCTCGATCTCGCCGCGCGCGAACATGCCGGGCCGCAGCGCGTCGTCTACCGGCAGATCGACATAGACGAGCGCCGTGCGATTGTCCGCGGCGATCGTCGGCGAAACGACGCGAATCGATCCTACGTACTTCGTGTCGTCGGCCGTCGTGATGCTCACGGCCTGGCCCGGCGCGAGGTCGGCGAGGCGCGTCTCGGGCGCTTCGCCACGCCACTCGATGCGACCGTTGCGCAAGAGGCGCAGCATCTCGTTGCCGGCCTGCGCGATCTGGCCGACGGTGACGGTTCGCGACGTGATGACGCCGTCGTCGGGCGCCGTGACGTCCGTGAACTGAAGCCTGATCTGCGACGTCTCGAGCTCGGCGCGTGCCGACTCGAGCCGCGCGCGCGACGCGAGCTCCTCCGACGTGAGCCGATCGAGATCGGCCTCCGAGAGCACGTTCATGTTCGACAAGGACTTGCCGCGCTCGAGCGCCGCTTGCGCGTTCGTGAGCTCGGCCTGGCGCTGGTTCAGCACGGCCTGCTTCGTGGCGACTTCGGCCTCGAGCAACGCTCTCGACATCGCCACGAGGCGCTGGCCCTTGGTGACGCGATCGCCGACGTCGACGAACACCTCGGCCACGCGGTAGCCGCCGACCTCGGACGCGATGATGACGTCCTGCCACGCGAACACAGAGCCCGTCATCGACACGGTGCGCTTGAGCTCGACGCGCGTGAGCGGCATCGCGGTCACGGTCATGACGGCTTCGCGCGCGGCCGAGTTGGCGTCGCCCGACGGCGCGTCCGAGGAGCTACAGGCGGTGAGCAGCACGGCAGCCATGCCGAGCAGCAACGCAGCACGGGGCTGCGCGCGCGACTGCGAGGGATGCATGTCGGGGTCGTCCTTGCTATCTATCAGCTTGCTGATATCATATCAGCTATCTGATAACTCAGCCAACGGGGCACGATGGCGAAGAATCCTGAAGCCTTGAAGGGTTGGGCCGGCCTCGGCAAGCCCGAGCGCATCGGCTTCCTGCTCAAGTCGTTGCAGCACACGCTACGGCAGACGATCGACGAAGCTCTGCGAAAACAAGGGGTTGAGCTCTCGTTCGCGCATCTCGCGGCCCTGTTCAACCTGCACTACGACCCCGGCATCTCCGGTGCCCAGCTCGCGCGCCGCGCGATGGTCTCGGCGCAGACGATGCACTCGGCGCTGCGCGCGCTCGAACAGGACGGCTACATCGAGCGGCGCCCCCACCCCGCCAGCCGCCGCGCCGACAGCTGGTCGCTCACGCGCGCCGGGCTCGCGGAGCTCAAGCGTGCGCGTGCCGTGGGCTCCGCGGTTTTCGGCCGCATGCTCACGGCGTTGACGACGCCGGAGATCGCGGCCTTCGAGGACAGCCTGGGCCGCTGCATCGCGGCGCTCGACGACGGCGCCGAGCGCGACGATGCGGTGCCCGACCAACGGGCGCGCGTCGCGGCCGTTCAACGCCGCCAGAAAGCCGGCGCGAGCAGCACGAGGAACGTGTAGATCTCGAGCCGGCCGAACAGCATCGCGATCGCGAACATGATCTTGCCGTGCGGGCTCACGTCGGCGAACGTGATGGCCACGTCGCCGAGCCCGGGACCCAGGTTGCTGATCGTCGCGGCCACCGCGCCGAACGCCGTCACTTGATCCATGCCGTCCATCATCGCCAGCGCCATGAAAATGAAGAACATGACGATGTAGACGGCGAAGAAGCCGCCGACCGCCTCGACGACGGCGTCCGGCAGCGGCTGCCCATCGACCCTGAGGCGCCGGATCGCCTGCGGATGAATGAGGCGATGGATGTGGATACCGACCTGTTTGAACAGCACCACGATGCGGATTACCTTGATTCCGCCCGCGCTCGACCCCGCGCAGCCGCCGATGAGGCCGGTGAAAATGAGCACGACCGGAAGCGCGAGCGGCCACTGCGAGAAATCCGCGATTCCGTAACCCGTCGTCGTGAACACGCTAACGACCTCGAACACCGCGTAGCGCAGCCCTTCAGCGAGCGATTCGTAGGTGCGTGTGACGAGAAGCACGAGCAACACCACGACTATCGCTATGCCCACGAGCAACAGGAACCCGCGCGTTTGCGTGTCACGACCGTAACGCTGCAACTGCAGCGTTCGCCAGGCGATGAAGTGCTCGTTGAAACTGATGCCGCCGATGAGCATGAATATGGTGGCAACGAGCTCGATCGGCACGCTGTCGAAGAACGCGAGGCTCGCGTCGTGCGTGGAATAGCCCGCCGTAGCGACCGTCGACAGGCTGTGTGCAACGGCATCGAACAAGCCCATGCCGGCGAGCCAGTAGCTGCCGGCGCACACCGTCGTGAGCACCAGGTAGACGACGACGAGGCCGCGTGCCGTGCGCGCGAGGCGCGGCGTGAACCGTTCGTCCTTGAGGGGCCCCGCGGTCTCGGCTTTGTAGAGCTGCATGCCGCCGATACCGAGCATCGGGAGCAGCGCCACGGCGAGCACGATGACGCCGATGCCGCCGAGCCACTGGATCTCCTGGCGGTAGAACAGGATCGACGGCGACATCGAGTCGAGGCCCTCGAGCACCGTGGCGCCCGTGGTCGTGTAGCCCGAGACCGACTCGAAGAAGGCGTCGGGGAAGCTCAAGTCGAGCGCCAAGATGAACGGCACGGTGCCGAGCAGGCTCATCGCCGACCACATGAGCGCGACGATCAAGAAACCGTCGCGACTACGGATCGTGTGCGAGTCGCGGCGAAACGGCAGCCACAACGCGAGCCCGATGGCGAGCGCGATCGCGAGCGTCACGGAAAAGTGCGCGACCTCGCCGTCTGCATAGGCGAGCGAGATGGCGAGCGGCGGCAGGAGCGTCGTGCTGAACAGCAAGAACAGGACGCCGAGTGTGCGAATGATGACCGTGAGGTGCATGAGCGCCGCATTATGCCTCGCTGCCGACGCCCTTGCCGGCCCGCCATCCATGGCCGTCGAAGCGGGCGGGGCCTGGTGCTATGCTGGCAGTCGGCTCGATCTTAGGCGCGACGACGTAGGTCCTTAAGAACACAGCGCACCCGACCGAGCCCACCATCCGACTCGTTCGACCCGAAGGGTGCATAGTGTCTGCACAACTCAGTAGTTTTGCTCGCTCGCTGTCCGTCGAAACCGCCTTCACCGTGCTCGCGATAGCGCGAGCACTCAAAGCGGCCGGCAAGGACATCGTCGAGCTCGAGATCGGCGACAGCCCGTTCGACAGCACGGCGGGCGCACGCGCGGGCGGCATGGACGCCATCAAAAACAACCAGTCGCACTACTGCCCTTCGCCCGGCATCCCGGAGTTTCGCCAGGCGGCCGCGGATTTCGTGCGCGACGAGTTCGGCATCCCGGCCGAGGCGAGCAACATCGTCGCGGGCCCCGGCGCCAAGGTGTTCGAGCAGTTCTTCTGCGAGACGTTTTTGAATCCTGGCGACGGCGTCCTGGTCTTCAGCCCCTACTTCCCGACCTACCTGCCGAACATCGAGCGCCGCGGCGCGCGCGCCGTGCTGACGCCGTTGCACCAGGCGAACGACTTCCGGCCCACGGTTGCCGACATCGAGCGCTTCCTCGCCGACGATCCGTCGCCCCGCGCGGTGTTCTTGAACTCGCCGCACAACCCGACCGGTGGCGTGACGACCGAGGACGACTTGAAGCGCATCGCCGACGTGGTGCGCGGTCGCGACGTCGCCGTATTCAGCGATGAGCCCTACTGCCACATGATCTGGCGCGGCAGCCACCACTCGATCCTGAGCCAGCCCGGAATGCTCGCGCAGTGCGTCGGCGCCTATACGTTCAGCAAGTCGTACAGCATGAGCGGCTGGCGGCTGGGCTTCGCCGTAGCATCGAGCGAGGTCGCCGACGTCATCGGCAACATGATCAACACGACGCTGTCGTGCACCCCGCCGATGGTGCAGCTCGCGGGCACTGCAGCCTTGAAGCGCGACAAAAAGGAACGCGACGAGGTCATGCTCAAGTTCCGCGAGAAGGTCGTGCTGCTCACGGAGGGCCTCAATCGGATCGCCGGCTTCCGCACGATCGACCCGACGGCCACGTTCTATGTGTTCCCGAACGTCGCGCCCATCTGCAACGAGCTCGGCGTCACGAGCCACGGGCTCGCGCTCTTCATGCTGCAAGGCGCCGACGACCAATTCGGCATTGCATGCTTGGGCGGCGAGTGCTTCGGGCAGGCCGGCGCCGGGTTCCTGCGTTTGAGCTGCGCCGAGCCGAACGACCGCCTACGGCAGGCGCTCGACTTCATCCCGAAGGCCATCGCACGCAAGGACCGTCTGCGCGTGTGGCTCGAGAGGAATCCGCAGTATCGGCTCGCCAAGCCTTACGCCGCCCCGTAGCTGCGCAGAATCCGACGCGGGTCACGCACGCTTATGTCAAACCTGTGACGCCCGTCACAGGTCGTTCCGAATTTGGGGAGGATACTTTCCAGCAAGTTTCGGAGACTTTGTTCCTGACGGTTTCCCCCTAACTCGCCCGGCCTCGCGCCGGGCTTTTTTTGCGCGCTAGGGATGGCGCGCATGCAGGAAATGCAGGAGCAATTTCCTGCGGCGGCCATGGATGGCCGACATGCAGCAAATGCAGGAGCGATTTG
>DATFFV010000531.1:0-6758 GCA_035249885.1 Gammaproteobacteria bacterium
ATGTCGCCGAGACAGCGGGGGGCGCCGAAGTCGCGCAACTGGTCTGAGAGCAGCACCTGCAAATAGCAAACGGCGGCTTCCTCGTCGTCGTCGCCGCCGGCGTCGGTCGCGAGCGCCGCGCGCCGCGCGCCATCCATGCATACGTAGTGGCAGAGCTCGTGCAAGAACGAGTGCGCCGGCGTGTCGGCGCGAACGTAGACGGCATTGCCGAGGAGCCCGGCCTCGGCCTCACCCCAATACGACCCCGGGATCGGCGCGCTGCTTCCGATCTCGGCGAGCGTGGCGCCGTACACGCGGAGCAGGTCCATGACCTCGCGGGAGTCGAGTGCGGCGAGCGCCATCACGTTCGCTCCGGGGGCGGCCGGCGGGATCAGGATGGACATGGAGCGGAGCTCAAGGTCCCGGCGCGACGGCCGCGGTGGTGCCGAGCGCCTGAATGCGCTGCATCACGCGCCGCGCGAGATCCTCGGCGAGCGCGCGGCGCAGGATTTGCTCCTCGGCGGCCTTCGCGAGCACTTGGGTCTCGTCGAACGTGTAGGCGCGCGTCACGACGAGCGTCTCGTTGGCGATGAGGCTCTCGGCCCCCAGGCGCAGCGAGAACGTCACGGCGTAAAACACCTCGTACTCGCGCGGGATGTTGCGCGCCGAGACCGAGAGCACGCGTTGTCCCGTCTCGTCGGCGGCGATGTCGAGCACGGCCGCGCCCTCGGCCGGCGCCTCGAGCAGCTGCGCGCCGCGCTGTCGCAGCGTGTCGGTGAGGCTCAGCAGGAAATCCGAGTGCGGCCGCTGCGTGTCGACGTAGGTCCTGGCCATCGCGCTCGGCAGCGTGCCCACGCCCTGCAAATGAAAGCCGCAGCCCGCGGCCGCGAGCAGCCATGTGAGCGCGAGCAATGCGCGAATGGGCGGGAGAGCCGGCATCCAGCGAGAGATTAGCAGGACGCGGGCCAGCTTTTACAATTTCGTGCCTATTTCGGCGAGCGCCTTCCGCGTAGCCTGTTGTTACGCCGCGCGCACGCGCGCGTTTTCGTGACAAGGAGGCATTTATGCACATCCGCTCCCTCGCTATGGACGGCTCTGCCGCGCTGGTCCTCGCGCTCGGCCTTGCGGCGCCCGTCGCCGCGCAGGACGTCGGCGCGACCTCGCTCACGATTTACTCGACGACGCGGCCGGGCTCGGTCCCGGCGGACCTTTATCGGCCCGTGCCGGGCCGGGGCAACGTGTACGCGGGGCAAGCGGTGCCGGGCTACGCGATGATCCGCCAAGAGCGCGCGCTCGATCTCACGCGCGGCATCAATCGGCTGAATTTTCGCGACGTCGCGGCCTACATCGACCCGACGACCGTCGCGTTCGAGTCGCTCACCGCGCCGGACGCGACGCGCGTGATCGAGCAGAGCTTCGAGTTCGACTTGGTCAGCACCGAGAAGCTCATGGAGCGCTACCTCGACCAGGTCGTCACCGTGGATCAGCTCGCGGGCACGCGAGTCGTTCAGGTCAGCGGCCGTTTGCTCAGCACGCAGGGCGGGCTCGTGCTCGCGGCGGAGAACGGCGAGATTCATACGTTGAATAGCTATGTCGGCGTGCACTTTCCGGACCTGCCGGGCGGCCTCATGACGCGGCCGACGCTCATCTGGGACGTGGCGACGGAGCAGGCGGGCCGCCACGACACGCGGGTGACGTATCAGACGGCCGGCATCACCTGGTGGTCCGACTACAACCTGACGTTCAGCCCGGGCGCGGACGCGAACAATGGCTTCCTCGACGTCGGCGCGTGGGTCAGCATCTTGAACCGCTCGGGTGCGACCTATGCCGACGCGCGCTTGAAGCTCATCGCGGGTGACGTGAACCGGGCACAGCCGGAGGCTTTACAGACGCGTGAACGCCAGGAGTTACTGGTGCGCGCGGCCGCGGACGACGGTTTCGCCGAGCAGAGCTTCTTCGAGTTCCACCTCTACACGCTCGGCCGCAACACCACGATCGCCGACAACTCGACGAAGCAGATCGAGCTCTTCCCGACTGTGCGGCGTGTTCCGGCCAAGAAGCTGCTCGTCTACTACGGCTTGCTGCCCGCGTATACCAACTTCGGCGGCCGCTACACGGAGCGTGAGATCGGCCTGCCGATGAACACCAAGGTCGACGTGTATCTGGAGTTCGAGAACCGCGAAGCCGCGGGGCTCGGCATCCCGCTGCCGGCCGGGCGGATGCGCGTATCGCAGATCGACGCTGCGGACGATTCGCTCGAGTTCATCGGCGAGGACGTCATCGATCACACGCCGAAGGACGAGACCGTGCGGGTCGCCCTCGGCTCGGCGTTCGACGTCGTCGGGGAGCGGCGCCAGGTCGCGTTCAGCATCGATACGAATGCCGAGCGCATGGAGGAAACGATCGAGGTCAAGGTGCGCAATCACAAGACCGAGCCCGTCGAGGTGCTCGTGCGCGAGACGCTATTCCGTTGGACGACGAACGAAATCGTGAACACGACCCACGAATATCAGCGCGAGGATGCGCGCACCGTTCATTTCCCGGTGACGATCCCGGCCGACGGCGAGGCGGTCGTGCGGTACCGCGTGCGCTACACCTGGTAGAACACGAACGATGCAGTAAAACGACTGCGAACGGCCGAGGAACAAGACCACTGTTGCCTGCGGCACACCGTGTGTGGCGGTCGTGGCAGAATAGCGGCGCGCACCATCAATGGACGATCCGTAGCTCGCATCGCGTCATGGCCGCTTACCCGTTCAAGGAAATCGAGGCGAAATGGCAATCCCATTGGGAGCGCCAGGGCACGTTTCGCACGCCCGCGAAGGTCGACACGTCAAGACCCAAGTACTACGTGCTCGACATGTTCCCGTATCCCTCGGGCGACGGCCTGCACGTCGGTCACCCCGAGGGCTACACGGCGTCCGACATCGTCGCGCGCTACAAGCGCATGCGCGGCTTCAACGTGCTGCACCCCATGGGCTGGGACGCGTTCGGGCTGCCGGCCGAACAGTACGCCGTGCGCACGGGCACGCACCCGCGCGTCACGACCGAGCGCAACGTCAAACGGTTTCGCGAGCAGCTGAAGTCGCTCGGCTTCTCGTACGACTGGGAGCGCGAGGTCAACACCACCGATCCCGGCTACTACAAGTGGACGCAGTGGATCGTCAAGCAGCTCTTCGACCGCGGGCTCGCCTATCAGGACGAGCTGCCCGTCTGGTGGTGCCCCGAGCTCGGCACGACGCTCGCGAACGAGGAGGTCATCGACGGTAAATCCGAGGTCGGCGGATACGCCTGCGTGCGCCGGCCGCTGCGCCAATGGGTGCTCAAGATCACCGAATACGCCGACGAGCTGCTCGAGGGCCTCGACGACCTCGACTGGCCGAGCAGCACCAAGGAGATGCAGCGCAACTGGATCGGCCGCAGCGAAGGCGCGGAGATCGATTTCGCGGTCGACGGCCATGCCGGCACGGCACTCCGCGTGTTCACGACGCGGCCCGACACGCTGTTCGGCGCCACCTACATGGTGCTCGCGCCCGAGCACGATCTCGTGACGAAGCTCACTAGACCCGAGCTGCGCGCTGCGATCGACGCGTACCGCGAAGCGGCTTCGCGCAAGAGCGAGCTCGAGCGCACCGAGCTGCAAAAGGACAAGACGGGCGTGTTCACGGGCTCGTACGCGATCAACCCCGCGACGGGCGGCAAGATTCCGATCTGGATCGCCGACTACGTGCTCGCGGGCTATGGCACGGGCGCGATCATGGCCGTGCCGGCGCAGGATCAACGGGACTTCGAGTTCGCGGCGAAGTTCGGCATGCCCGTGATCCGCACGGTGCAGCCGCCCGCGGATTTCGACAATCAGAGCGCCTGGCTCGGTGACGGCGTTGCGATCAACAGCGGCTTCTTGAACGGCAAGAGCGTCGCCGAGGCCCAGGCCGCGATGATCGAGTGGCTCGAGCGCGAGCGCAAAGGCGAGCGCCGCATCAACTTCAAGCTGCGCGACTGGCTGTTCTCGCGCCAGCGGTACTGGGGCGAGCCGTTCCCGATCGTGTACCTCGACGGCAGGGCGCAGACCGTGCTCGACGCCGAGCTGCCCGTGCTGCTGCCCGAGCTCGAGGACTTCAAGCCGAGCGGCTCGCCCGAAGGGCCGCTCGCCAAAGCCGGCGGCTGGCTCGAGACGACGGACCGCGCGACGGGCAAGCGCGCGCGCCGCGAGACCAACACGATGCCGCAGTGGGCGGGCTCGTGCTGGTACTACCTGCGCTTCATCGACCCGCACAACACGGAGCGGCTCGTCGATCCCGAGCTCGAGAAATACTGGATGCCCGTCGACCTCTACATCGGCGGCTCCGAGCACGCCGTGCTGCACCTGCTCTATGCGCGGTTCTGGCACAAGGTGCTCCACGACGCCGGCGTCGTCTCGACGCCCGAGCCGTTCATCAAGCTCGTGCACCAGGGCACGATCCTGGGAGAGCTCGAGTTCACCGTGAACGGCGAGCGCGTGGCCGAAGAGCAGGTCGAGAAACAAGGCGACCGCTTCGTGCTGCGCGACGACCCCTCCGTCACCGTCGAGGCGCGCGCGTACAAGATGAGCAAGAGCCGCGGCAACGTCGTCAATCCCGACGAGATCGTGGCGCGCTACGGCGCGGACGCGTTCCGTCTCTACGAAATGTTCTTGGGGCCGCTCGAGCAGGTGAAACCCTGGAACACGCGCGGCGTCGAGGGCACGCATCGATTCTTGAACCGCGCCTGGCGCCTCATCGCAGGCAGCGACGCCGACGACGCGGGTAACGCTCCGGCGCTCGACAGCGGCGAGCCCACGCGCGAGCAAGCGCGGCGGCTGCATCAGACGATCGCCAAGGTCACCGAGGACATCGAGGCGCTGCGCTTCAACACGGCGATCTCGGCGCTCATGGAGCTCACGAACGCGGCCTACAAGTGGCCGAGCGTGCCGCGCGCAGTCGCCGAGTCGTTCGTGCTGCTGCTCGCACCGCTCGCGCCGCACATGGCCGAGGAGCTCTGGCAGCGGCTCGGGCACAAGGAGTCGCTCGCCTATCGCGCGTGGCCCGTCGCCGACCCCGCGTTGCTCAAGGCCGACGTGCTCGAGATTCCCGTGCAGGTCAACGGCAAGGTGCGCGGCAAGGTGTCGGTGCCCGCCGAGGCGCAGGAAGCCGAGGTCATCGAGATCGCCAAGGCCGACGCGAACGTCGGCAAGCACCTCGCGGGCCAAACCGTGAAGCGCGCCATCTACGTGCGCGGCCGCATCGTGAACTTCGTCGTCGGCCGCTGACGGCGTCGCGCCCGGCCCGCCGCTCGTGACGAAACGCATCGTGCTCACGTGCCGGGGCTGCGGACACGATCGAGCGGCTGCTTACTTTGGCGCGCGGGGCCGACTGGAGCCAAATGCCCTTCAGGTACGACGGTCCGGACATCTTCGACAACGATGCGAGCTCGGAACCCTCGCGCCCCGAACCGCCCGGGGGCCGCTGCAGAGGTCATCGACCGGTTGCTTGCGGCGCCTCGCTGAGCAAATCGAACAGCGGCGCAACGGGCTCGATGGTTCGGCGATGCGCCTCCGCGGCCGCCACGAGACGCATCACGACGTCCGGGTGGTCGGCCGCGACATCGAAGCGCTCGCCGGGATCCTCGGCGAGATCGAACAACAGCGGCGAGGGATGCGCGATCCGCGGCTCACCCTCGCCGTAGGCGCCGCTCGTGATGAAGTGCAGCTTGTAGCGGCCATTCCGCACGGCCCGCAGCTCGCTGTCCCAGTAGTAGAAGACCTCGGTGCGCGGGCTCGGGCCTGTGCCCATGAGCGCCGGCATCAGATTCAGGCTGTCGAGCCGCCGGTCGCGAGGCAACTCTGCGCCCGCGAGCGCGGCGGCGGTCGCCAGCAGATCCAGCCCCGAGCCGATCTCCGTGACGGTGCCGGGCCTAAGAGTCCCGGGCCAGGAGAAAATGGCCGGCGTCCGGACGCCGCCCTCCCAGGTGGTTCCTTTGCCCTCCTTGAGCGGACCCGCGGATCCTCCGTGATGGCGAAACGGGAGCCAGGGCCCGTTGTCGCTCGTGAACACCAGGAGGGTGTCGCGCTCGACGCCCGCGGCTCGCAAAGCATCGACGATCTCGCCGACACTCCAGTCGATCTCCTCGATGACGTCCCCATATATCCCACCCTCGCTGCTACCGACGAACTCGTCGGATCTCGCGAGCGGAATGTGCGGCAACGAGTGGGCGACATACAGGAAGAACGGCTCACCCCCGTTTTGCTCGATGTAGCGGACGGCCTCTTCGGTGTAGCGCTTCGTGAGAGTGCGGTGATCGACCGGCTGTTCGATCACCTCACCGTTGCGCATCAACGGCACGTCCCAGTACTCGGGTCTAGGATCGTAATAGGCAGCCGTTCGAAAACCCGCGTCGCGCGGCACGGTCATCTGCATGTCGTGGGAGTACGGCAGACCGAACCAGTAGTCGAACCCGTGCTGCGCCGGCAGAAACTGGGGCAGATGGCCGAGATGCCACTTGCCGACCATCGCGGTCCGATACCCCGCGCCTCGCAGCAACTCGGCGACCGTCACTTCCTCCAGCGGCAATCCCTCGGCCGCGTTGTCGCGAAACACCTTGGGTGCAGTACCGCTCGGCGCACCATACATGCCGTTACGAACCGGGAGCCTGCCCGTGAGGAGCGCTGCACGGCTCGGGGAGCAGACGGGCTGAACGTAGAAGTGAGTCCACTTCTGGCCTGCGGCGGCAATCTCGTCGAGGCGCGGAGTCCGAATGTTCGG
>DATFFV010000532.1:0-4852 GCA_035249885.1 Gammaproteobacteria bacterium
CGATTCGAGCGTATCGGCGAGCCAACTAGGAACGCTGACGTCCGTGAGCACGACCGCGAGCCCGGCGACGGCGCCGTAGAGCATCGGCGTCGAGAGCAGCGTGCGCAGCACGGAAATGCGTGTGTGCAAGAGCGGCACGAACGTGAACTGCAGCAACGAGTTCGTGACGTAGATGGCCACGGCGAGGCCGAGCCCTTCCTCGCCGAAAGCGAACAGGCAGAGCGGGAGGCCGAGGTTGCCCGTGTTACCGAGCGTGAGCGCCGGCAGGAACGAGCGCTGGGGCAACTTGAGGACCCCGATGAGCAAGGCCGACAAGCCGGCCACGCCCAGCGTGACGACGATCATCGCGCCGACCATGCCCCAGAACTGCGAGAGCGGCACCGTGAGCTGCGACAAGCTCGTGAACACGAGGCACGGTCCCGCGACGTACATGATGATGCGCGTCACGAACGGCATGTCGAACGGCTCGCCCGTGAGCCGCCAGCCGTAGCCGAGCCCTGCCATGATGAATACCGGCGCAAGGACGGCGGCGACTTCGGCGATCACGACTCGGTGAATCTCGGCTTAAGTGTTGCGAGCGCAGGCGCCGCGCGCGACGCGGCGCGGCGCGGCGCGGCGCGCGCAAGTCTGCCAGAATGGGCGCGGAACTCCCACCACGCTCATGCTTGGACAGTTTCTCGAGTACTCGGTGACGGCCCGCCCGTTAGCGGCGTCGTTCGACTTTTACCGCGCGCTCGGCTTCGCGAGCATCCCCGTGGGCGACGCGCTCGCCTATCCGTACCTCGTGCTCTACGACGGCGCCGTGACCATCGGCCTCCACGACGGCGCGGAGCCAGGTGCGCGGCTCACATTCGTTCGGCCCGGATTGCGTGCCTACGTCCGGCCGCTGCGGCGCCTCGACGTCGAGATCGACTTCGCGCACGTGGCCGACAACGAATTCAACACCGTGGGTTTCAACGATCCCGGCGGCCAGCCGGTCGCGCTCGTCGAGGCGCGCACGTTCCCGCCCGGCCACTGGGATGCCCACAACGTCACGGCGTGCGGCGAGTTCTTCGAGCTCACGCTACCCACTCAATCGCTCGAGAGCTCGGGCCGGTTCTGGCAGACGCTCGGTCTCGCACCGGTCGCCGCCGGCGAGGCGCCGCACCGCTGGCAGCGCCTCACGGGGCGCGGGCTCACGATCGGTCTCCACGAGGTTCATTGCCTGCCCGGCCTGAGCTTCCGGTGCACCGATCTTGCGGCACGTGCGGAGTATCTCCGCGCCAAAGGGCTCGCGATCAAGACCGGCAGCCCGCTCGCGGACCGCTCGCAGGCGGCCGCGACGCTACGCGCGCCCGAAGGCACTCTGCTTTATCTCTTCGAGAGGGGGGCGCAGTGAGCCGCGTCAAGCGCGGGCGCGATTGACCTCGGCGAGCGCGTCGCGCAACCGCGCGTGCAGCGGGCTCGTGCGCGGGAAGTGCGTGAGCAGGTACTCCATCTGGTCGGCGAGCACGCGCCGGCCCTTGAGATAGATGTACTCGGCGTACGTCGGCGTGAACGGCACGGCCATGAGCTGCAGCCGCGCCTCCTCAGGAAGGCGCCCGCCCTTATGGTTGTTGCAGCGGCGGCAGGCCGTGACGACGTTCGTCCACGTGTCGCGCCCGCCGCGGCTCATCGGCGTGATGTGGTCGCGCGTAAGCTCGCTGACGCGGAACTGCAAGCCGCAATACATGCAGAGATTGGCGTCGCGCTTGAACAGCGTGCGGTTGTTGAGCGGCGGCGTGTAACGCTCGCGGTTACGCTCGAGCGTGTGCGTGTCGCCGCGCGTGGCGATGATCGAGTTGACCTCGATGATGCTGCGCGCGCCCGACTTGGCGCTGTACCCGCCGCGAATCCGGTACAAAGGCGAGCCGCAGGAGTAAGCGACCTGGCCACTGTGGTAAAGCGAAGCCGCGACGCGGTAGTCGATCCACTCGAGTGGCATTCCCGCGACATCGGTACGCAACACTTCCTGCGTCAGCGTGTACAACAGCCCTTGCATCGAGACACCCACGGACCCTCTCGAACGCGTCAAGTTTCACCGAGAGGTCGCCAAGATTCAATGGCCTGCGTGACACCTTTGTGGCATCATCGCCCGCAAAACCAGGCAGCCGAATTCCGACCAAGCGTTGCCCTGCCGCAACGTTTCGGCGCCACCAACGACTGCGACGGAGCTTCTGGTGCCACTCAGTATCGGGGTGCTCAAGGAAACCTCTGCCCACGAGGCGCGCGTCGCTTTGACGCCCGACGTCGCGGTCAAGCTCACCGAGCTCGGTGCCGCGATCAATATGGAAACAGGCGCGGCCGAGTTGAGCCACTTCCCCGCCGAGTCGTACAAGGGCGTGCAGTTCCACGCGGGCGCCTCGGCCGTGCTCGCGACGTCGACGGTGTTGCTCACGGTGCAGCCGCCCACGCTCGCCGCCGTCGACGCCTTGGCGCCGGGTGCCGTCGTCGTCGGCTTCATGCAGCCGCACGTCAAGCTCGACCTGGTGCGGCGCCTCCGCGACCGAAAGATCACGAGCTTCGCCGTCGAGCTCATACCACGCATCTCGCGCGCGCAGTCGATGGACGCGCTGTCGTCGCAAGCGGCCGCGGCCGGATACAAAGCCGCGCTGCTCGCCGCGAACGCGCTCGACAAATTCCTACCGATGCTCACGACCGCCGCGGGCACGATTCGCCCGGCGCAGGTGCTCGTCATCGGCGCCGGCGTCGCCGGGCTCCAAGCCATCGCCACATCGCGCCGGCTCGGGGCGATCGTCGAAGGCTACGACGTGCGTGCCGCCACCAAAGAGCAGATTCAGTCGCTCGGCGCCAAGTTCGTGGACACGGGCGTCGCGGCCGAAGGCACGGGCGGGTACGCGCGCGAGCTCACGGCCGAGGAGAAAGCCAAGCAGCAAGAGATCCTCGACCGCCACATCGCCAAGGCCGACGTCGTGATCACGACGGCCGCGATCCCGGGCCGCGCCGCGCCGCGCATCATCTCGAAACACGCCGTGGCTGCGATGAGCGCCGGGGCCGTGATCGTCGATCTGGCCGCCGAGAGCGGCGGCAACTGCGAGCTCACGGTCGCGGGCGAGACGATCGTCACGCCGAACGGCGTGAAGATCTTGGGACCGCGCAACTTGCCGTCGGAGCTCGGTCGACACTCGAGCCAAATGTACTCACGCAATCTGCTGAACTTCCTCTCGCCGGCCATCAAGGGCGGCACACTCGCGATCGATTGGCAAGACGAGGTGTTCGCGCAGTCCGTGCTCACACACGACGGCCAGGTCCGTCACGCAGGCACGGCAAACCTCCTTACGACCGCTCGATGAGACGCCACTCATGATCAACGCCTCTTTATGATCGACGGATTCATCGCGCTCTATATCTTCATGCTCGCCGCCTTCACGGGCTACGAAGTGATCGCGCGCGTGCCCGTGATCCTGCACACGCCGCTCATGTCGGGCTCGAACTTCGTGCACGGCATCGTGCTCGTCGGCGCGATGGTCGCGATGGGCCGGGCCGACACGACGCTCGAGATCTCGATTGCGTTCCTGGGCGTCGTGCTCGCGGCCGGCAACGCCGTCGGCGGCTACGCCGTCACGGAGCGCATGCTCGAGATGTTCAAGAGCAGCAAGAGCAAAGGCCCGGGCAAGGGCACGCACTGATGGGCACGATCGGCGCCGACACGTTGATCCAGGCGAGCTACTTCGTCGCCGCGGCGCTGTTCATCTTCGGCTTGAAGCGTATGAGCTCGCCCGTGACGGCGCGCAGCGGCATCGTCTGGGCCGGCGTCGGCATGGTCGTCGCGACGCTGATCACGTTCTTGACGCCGGGCATGGGCAACTACCTGCTCATGACCGTGGCGATCGCCGTCGGCGGCATCGCGGCCTGGGTCACGGGCCGGCGCGTCGCGATGGCCGATATGCCGCAGATGATCGCGCTCTACAACGGCATGGGCGGAGGTGCCGCCGCCGCGATCGCTGCCGTCGAGCTGTTCGCGGGCGAGGTCCACGGCCCGACCGTGCTCACGCTCGGCGTGCTCGGCGGTGTCATCGGCGCCGTCTCGTTCTCGGGCAGCCTCATCGCGTTCGGCAAGCTCCAAGGCCTCATCAAGCGCAGCTTCCGCTTTCGCGGCCAGAACTTCGTGAACTTGGCCGTTCTCGCGGTCACGGCGCTGGCCGGCGCGATCATCGTCTTGCACGGCGGCGGGATGCCCGCTCACGTGACGTTGCTGTTCGTGCTCGCGCTGCTGCTCGGCGTCACGATGACGTTACCGATCGGCGGCGCCGACATGCCGGTCGTGATCTCGCTCTACAACGCGCTTACAGGGCTCGCCGTGGCCTTCGAAGGTTTCGTGCTCAACAACGCCGCGATGATCATCGCGGGCACCGTCGTCGGCTCGGCCGGAACGCTGCTGACACAGCTCATGGCGAAGGCGATGAACCGCTCGCTCGCGAACGTGCTGTTCAGCGGCTTCGGCGAGACGGCCGCCGGCGACGCGACGGGCCCCGCCGGCACGCTGAAGGCCATCGAGACCGCGGACGCCGCCGTGATGATGGGCTTCTCCGAGAAAGTCATCATCGTGCCGGGCTACGGCATGGCGGTCGCGCAGGCGCAGCACAAGGTCTGGGAGCTCGTGCAGGCGCTCACGGCCCGCGGCGTGACGGTGAAGTTCGCGATTCACCCGGTCGCCGGCCGAATGCCCGGCCACATGAACGTGCTGCTCGCCGAAGCGGGCGTGCCGTACGACATGATCTACGATCTCGAAGACATCAACGCCGAGTTCAAGGAAGCGGATGTTGCAGTCGTGATCGGCGCAAACGACACAGTGAATCCCGCAGCCCGTACG
>DATFFV010000533.1:0-3569 GCA_035249885.1 Gammaproteobacteria bacterium
GAGATCTCCAAGGGCCGCAGCATCCTCCTGCTCGCCGAAGGCCGCTTGGTGAACTTGGGCTGCGCCACCGGCCATCCGAGCTTCGTGATGTCGAATAGCTTCACGAACCAGACGCTGGCGCAGATCGAGCTCTACCAGAACACCAAGAAGTACCCGCTCGGCGTCTACGTGCTGCCGAAGCATTTGGACGAGAAGGTCGCGAGCCTGCACCTCGAGAAGATCGGCGTGAAGCTCGACAAGCTGTCGAAGGCCCAGGCTGACTACCTCGGCGTGCCCGTCGCGGGGCCGTACAAGTCCGATCACTATCGTTATTGATCGTTGCGCGAGCCCCGGCCGAGGGGACGCGAAGGACACCATCATGAAAGACGATCTAGCCATAGCGCGCGGCGTCAAGCTGCGCAAAGTCGTTGAGCTCGCGAAGGAGCGACTCGGCATCGATGCCGACGACCTCGAGCCCTACGGTCACTACAAGGCGAAGCTTTCGGACGCGCTGATCGCCCGCGTGCAGAAAAACAAGGACGGTAAGCTCATCCTCGTCACCGCAATCTCGCCCACACCCGCGGGCGAGGGCAAGACGACGACCACGGTGGGCTTGGGCGACGCGCTCAACGCGATCGGCAAGAAGACCATGATCTGCGTGCGCGAGCCGTCGCTCGGCCCGTGTTTCGGCGTCAAGGGCGGCGGCGCCGGCGGCGGCCACTCGCAGGTCGCGCCCATGGAGGACATCAACCTCCATTTCACGGGCGACTTCCACGCCGTGAGCATCGCGCACAACCTGCTCGCGGCGCTCGTCGACAACCACATCTATTTCGGCAACACGCTCGGCTTCGATATCCGCCGGCCGATGTGGCGGCGCGTGCTCGACATGAACGACCGCAGCTTGCGCCACATCGTCAACGGCTTGGGCGGCACGGCGAATGGTTTTCCGCGCGAGACGGGCTACGACATCGTCGCCGCGTCCGAGGTCATGGCGATCCTGTGCTTGTCAACGTCGCTCGACGACATGCGCGATCGCTTCAAGCAGATCATCGTAGGCTACACGCGCGACAATAAGCCGATTCGTGCCGAGGCGTTGAACGCGCAGGGCTCGATGACCGTGCTCATGAAAGAGGCGATCAAGCCGAACCTCGTGCAATCGCTCGAGCAGACGCCGACGCTGGTGCACGGCGGTCCGTTCGCGAACATCGCGCACGGCTGTAACTCCGTGATCGCGACGAAGACGGCGCTCAAGCTCGCCGACTACGTCGTCACGGAAGCGGGCTTCGGCGCCGATTTAGGCGCCGAGAAATTCGTCGACATCAAGTGCCGCAAGTCGGGCCTCAGGCCCTCGGCCGCGGTGCTCGTCGGCACGGCGCGCGCCCTGAAGTACTCGGGCGGCGCCAAGATCGAGGACGTCAACAGCGAGGACACCAACGCGTTGATGAAAGGCATGGGGAACCTCGATCGACACGTCAACAACATTCGCGAGCATTACGGGTTGCCGGCCATCGTCGCGTTGAACCGCTTCGGTAGCGACACCGAGCGCGAGTTCGAGCTCATCAAGAGGCATCTGGGCGAGCAGGGCGTCGAAGCGCTCGTCTGCGAGCACTTCGCGAAGGGCTCGAAGGGCGCCATCAATCTCGCCCAGTCGATGGTCAAGCTCATCGATTCGAAGCCGGGCAAGCTCAAGTTCGTCTACGAGGACAGCGACGAGCTCTGGAAGAAGATCGGCAAGGTTGCGAAGAGCGTCTACCACGCGAGCGAAGTCGTCGCCGACACGGCCGTGCGCAAGAAGATCGAGAAGTTCCAAGAGGACGGCTTCGGGAGCCTGCCGATCTGCATCGCGAAGACGCAGTACTCGTTCTCGACGGACCCGCAGCTGCGCGGCGCGCCGACGGGCCACGTGTTCAACGTGCGCGACGTCTACTTGAACGCGGGTGCGGGGTTCATGGTGGTGCTGTCGGGCGAGATCATGACGATGCCGGGGCTGCCGAGGAAGCCGGCCTCGGACAACATCGACATCGACGCCGACGGTAACATCGTCGGGCTCGCTTAAGCGGAGTTGCTTACCGCAACGCGCGCTCAGTCAGCCGCTTCCGCTCGCCGCCGGTGCGCCTGATGGGGCTAAAATCCGCGGGCTGGAGGAAACCACGCAGTGAACGAGCGCCTCATTCCCGTGCGTCAAACGTGGGCGGCGATCCTCGCGCTCGTGCTCGCGTCGATCTTGAGTTGCGCGCTCGTCGTCGTGCGAGCGTACTACGCAGGAACCACGGCTTACCTGTTTTTCTTTTGGAACCTGTTCCTCGCTTGGGTGCCGGTCGGCGCCGCGTTGGTGTTTTACGGTCTCGCGGCGCGCCAGAGCCGCAGCTGGACGCTGCTGCTCGCGGCGGCAGTGGTTTGGTTCCTGTTCTTCCCCAATGCGCCTTACATCGTGACGGACATCGTGCATCTGCGCGAAAGACCGCCCGTGCCGTATTGGTACGACATCGTCTGTGTGATGGCATTTGCGCAGACGGGTCTGTTCTTGGGTTACCTTTCTCTCTATCTCGTGCAGGAAGTCATCCGCGCATGGATGGGCCGGTGGGCCGGCTGGCTGTGTGCGCTCACGATGCTGGGCTTGAGCGCCTTCGGCGTCTACCTCGGGCGCTTCCTCCGTTGGAACTCGTGGGATGCACTCGTGGATCCGATCGGCACTCTGCGCGGCGCCGCTCGCGTCGCGAATCCGTGGAACGACGCGCAGCCACTCGCCTTCTCCACGACGTTCTTCGCTTTTTCGCTCGTTTGTTACCTGATCGTGTATTCGTTCGCGCACCTCCACGGCTGGGTGCAGAAGGCGTCGGCCCGTCCCGTTTGAGCTAGACGCCGATACCGCGGAATAGCTCCAGGCTGTCGTACGTTGTCTCCATACGGGCACCGCAAGGGCCGTCGGGAACAGCGCACACGGGGTGCAGCGATGCTGGAGCACAGGGACCGAGCAGACGACGGCGTGGCGCGCTACCGAGCGTGGCTGGTGCCGGCGCTGCTCTTCTTCAGCGGCTGCGGGGGCTCACCCGAGCAAGCGTTCCCAGCGGCGGCGGACACCACACCTCCCACCGTGAGCATCACGTCTCCCGCGTCGGGCGCCACGGTCGGGGGCACGACGAACGTAAGCGCCAGCGCGGCCGACGACCGGGGAGTCGCGGGCGTGCGGTTCTTCGTCGACGGGGCGTTGCTCGCCGAGGACGGCACGGTGCCGTATTCGGTGCCCTGGAACACGACGGCGACGACGAGCGGCTCCCATACGTTGACCGCCACCGCGCGCGATGCCGCGGGCAACGAGACCACGTCCGCGCCGGTCACGGTGACGGTGGCGAACGGCGGAGCTCCTCCCTCGACGACTCGGCGCTTCGAGGAATCGGACCCCTCCGTCGGCTTGAGCCCGGGCTGGGCAGCGACCACGCCCGACGATTGGTACGGCTGGAGCGGCGGGCGCGCCGTCTATTCGTGGGCGCCGACGGCCCGGGCCACTTTCGGCTTCACGGGCCGCTCGGTCACGTGGATCGGCTACCGCAGCGTCGACAGCGGCATCGCGCGCGTCTTCGTCGACGGGG
>DATFFV010000534.1:0-3493 GCA_035249885.1 Gammaproteobacteria bacterium
TGGGCAAGCCGCGCCTCGTCACGTGGGCGAGCGAGGACGCGTTGCTGGTGTTCAGCGGCGACACGGTCGGGTTCGGCCCGAACCGGGTCGAGTCGCTGGCGCCCTATGGCGTCAACCTGTCGGGTGAAGTGAGCGCGCGGCAGTTGTTGCTCAACCGGGCGCGCGGCGGCAGGCAAACGTTCGGCGGCTTCATTTTCATCCAGGGCGCTCAGCTCATCGGCTACAAGCGCGAAACGGGCGAGGTGCTGTTCCCGCGCGGCGCCGAGAACGGGGATCGCGTGCTCTATGCCGTTAACCCCAAGACCGACGCCCGCAGACAGATCGACGACGGCACACGGTTCACGCGCGACTGGGTCGTCGACGAGAACGGCGAGTCGAAGTTTCGGCTCGAGTACAACCAGCAGACCAACTACCTGCGCATCCTCGCGAAGCAGGACGAGGGTTGGCGCGTGATCCGCAACGAGATGGTCGAAATTCCGGAGCTCTCGCTCTACGGCCTCGATGCGGCCGGCGATCTCATCGTCGGCGCGCGGCCCGCCGAGACGGGCCGTTTCGGCCTCTACGTGATGTCGGCCGCGGACGGCTCGCTCGCACGTCCCTTCTACGTCCACGATACGGACGATATTGCGGACGTGCGCGTCGATCCCTACACCAATCGCGTCGTAGGGGCCGGCGTCGTGGGCGAGGAGCCCGTCTTTTTCGACGCGCAGCTCGCGGAGCAGCAGAAGCTCGTCAACGAGGCATTTGCGGGCGAATCGCCGCGGCTGCTCACGTGGTCGCAGGACCGCTCGCGCTTCATCTTGAGCACCGACCGGAACGACCGCGCCCCGGCGTTCTATCTGTACGATGCGCGCGCGGCGTCGGCCAAGCAGATCGCGAGCACCTATGTCGGGCTCGATCGCAGCAGACTGCCGCCGCGCCAACCCTACCGCTACAAGGCGCGCGATGGCGTCGAGATCCCGGGTTACCTCACGCGGCCGCTCGACGCGACGGGTGCCGTGCCGCTCGTCGTGCTGCCGCATGGTGGCCCCGCCGCGCGCGACACGGGCGGATTCGACTGGATCGCGCATTTCCTCGCGTCGCGCGGCTACGCCGTGCTGCAACCGAACTTCCGCGGCTCGGGCGGCTTCGGCAAGGCGTGGGAAGAGGCCGGCCACGGCCAATGGGGCGTCGGCGTCATGCAGCACGACGTGACCGATGGCGTCGCCGCGCTCGTGAGCGCCGGGGTCGCCGATGCGGAGCGGGTCTGTATCGTCGGCGGGAGCTACGGCGGCTACGCGGCGCTCGCCGGTGCCGCGTTCACGCCCGATCTCTACCGCTGCGCCGCGGCCATCGCCGGCGTGTCCGACCTGCGCAAGATGCTCCAGTCCACGGAGAACCGCATGGGAGGGTTCTCGGCGACGCTGTCGTATTGGCGGCTCGCGATGGGTGTCGATGAAAGCCCCGAGTCCGCGGAACGCTTGCGCGCCGCCTCGCCGATCGAGCACGCCGCCGACGTGCGCGCACCCGTGCTGCTCATTCACGGCCGCGACGATACGGTGGTGCCGATCATCCAGAGCCGCGACATGGCGGCGGCGCTCCAGGCGGCCGGCAAAACGGTCGAGCTCGTCGAGCTCGAAGGGGAAGACCACTGGCTGTCGGGCGCCAAAACGCGCCTCGCGACGTTGCAGGCACTCGACGCGTTCCTCGCCAAGCACCTCGAGGAGTAAGTGACCGCCGCACGCTAGGTCGATTCGCCGGCGCACGCCCAGTCGGTGCTGGCCACGAGGAAAAACGTGCCGGCCAGCCCGCGCGCCTTGAAGATGCTTTGCACCTTCCTGCCCACCGTGCTGCGCACGTCGTCGATGCTGCGGCCGTCGAAGGTGCCCATGACGGCGCCGGCCGGCAGCTGAAAGCTCGGGCCGTTGTCGGATTTCACGGTCTTGCGCAGACCGAGATCCGCGAGATCCATGTAGGCGTAGAGGTAGTCCTCACGCGCCGCGTGCTTGAGATCGAAAACGCAAAAGACGAGATAGCTCATGGCGTGTCCTACGCGGTCTCCGTCAACTTTCTTCAGGGCGTCGTTTGACCGGCCGCCGCGCCGAGCTGCGATGGTATCCTGCCTTGCAATGCAACTCACGGCTTGGGAGAGCACCATGATCCGACGCAGCAACGGCTTACTCATCGCTCTCGGTCTGGCCGCCGGCGGCGCGAGCACGGCAGCATTGGCGCAAGGACAGCCCTTTGCCACGACCGAGCTCGCGAACTTCGAAGTGCCCTGGGCGCTCGAGTTTCTACCCGACGGGCGCTTGCTCGTCACGGAGCAGCGCGGTGCCATCAAGCTCTATACGCCCGGCAGCGGTGCGATGGGCGACATCAAGGGAGTGCCTGCCGTAGCTGTTGGCGGGCAGGGCGGTCTCGGCGACCTCGTGCTGCACCCGAAGTTCGCCGACAACGGCCTCGTCTATCTGAGCTACGCCGAAGCCGGAGCCGGCGACCTGCGCGGCGCCGCCGTGGCGCGCGCCAAGCTCGTGCTCGCGGCCGGTGGCGGCGGCGAGCTCACGGACCTCGAGGTCATCTGGCGGCAGGAGCCCAAGGTCACGGGCGGCGGCCACTACGGCCATCGCATCGCGTTCGCGCCCGACGGCGACCTCTACGTGAGCTCGGGCGAGCGACAGAAGTTCGACCCCGCTCAAGACATGCAAGCGAACCTCGGCAAGATCGTGCGCTTGAACGACGAGGGCTCGCTGCCGGACGACAACCCGTTCGGCGGCGACTTGGGCGTGACGGCGCAGATCTGGTCGCTCGGTCACCGCAACCCGCTCGGCCTCGCGTTCGACGCCGCGGGCAAGCTCTGGAACGTCGAGATGGGCCCGATGGGCGGCGACGAGCTCAATCTCGTGCGGCGCGGCGCCAATTACGGCTACCCGATCGTCAGCAACGGCGACCACTACGACGGCAAGGTC
Source organism: Gammaproteobacteria bacterium (assembly GCA_035249885.1). Classification (GTDB taxonomy): domain Bacteria; phylum Pseudomonadota; class Gammaproteobacteria; order Steroidobacterales; family Rariloculaceae; genus FEN-1219. The sequence continues at coordinate 2,946 of DATFFV010000534.1, forward strand.
ATTCCCGACCATCCCACGCGGCCCGAGTTCGCGGCGCCGGCCGTGTTCTGGAACCCCGTGATCTCACCGTCGAGCCTCATGTTCTACAGCGGCAGCGAGTTTCCGCAATGGCGTGGCGACGCGTTCATCGGCGGCTTGTCGTCGCAATCGATCGTGCGCATCGAATTCGACGGCGACAGCGCGCGCGAGGCCGAGCGCTTCGCGATGGGCATGCGGATTCGCGCGGTCGAGCAAGGGCCCGACGGCGCGATCTGGGTGCTCGAGGACGAGCGCGAAGGGCGCGGCGGCCAGGGCCGCCTGTTCCGCCTCACCGCGAGCGCGAGCGGCCGTTGAGCGCGCTGCGCGGCACCGCGGTGTGACGCAGTTCTAACTATCGAGCAGGCCCGCGAAGCCTCGTCAACGGGCCGCGCGGCGCCGGCGTTCCCGCTTTCATGGAACGCCGAGCCCGCAACGTGGAAACGATCACCCTCTGTGTCCGCCGCGCCGACAGTCGCGAAGTGCGACGCCTCGAGCTCTGCGGGCACCGCCTGCCCGCGGGCCACGCCGAC
>DATFFV010000535.1:0-10564 GCA_035249885.1 Gammaproteobacteria bacterium
TCGACGGGTCCGGGTGGTCGTACGTGACCGTATTGATGCAGTTGAAGCGGTGCAGATCGTACTTGTACGGCACATAGGTGCCGTGCCACGCGACGATGTCGAGCGGCGAATGGTCGATCTTCGCTTCCCAGAGCTTCCCCAAAAACTTGGCGACGACGCGGAAGTCGCCGTCGCGCTCCTCGAACGCCGCGACGGGCGCGAGAAAATCGCGCGCGTTCGCGAGGCCGCTCGTGCCGATCGGCCCGAGCTCGGGCAAGCGGAAGTGCGGGCCGTAGTTCTCGCACACGTAGCCGCGCACGGGCCCGTCGACCTCGACGCGGAATTTCACGCCGCGCGGCACGACGCAGATCTCGCCGGGCGCGACGTGCAACACGCCGAGCTCGGTGCGTACCGTGAGTCCGCCTTGCTGCGGTGCGATCAGCAGCTCGCCGTCGGCGTCGTAGAAGAACCGGTCGACCATCGACGCGTTGGCTGCATAAAGGTGTATCGCCGCGCCCATTTGCTGCGCGGGATCGCCGTTGCCGCCGATCGTGACGAGGCCCGTGACGAAATCGGCTTTCTCTTTCGGGATCGGCAGCGGCCGCCAGCGCAACTGGTTCGGCGACGCGGGCACCTCATCGAACGGCGCGCTGCGGATGAGCCCTGCGTCGATCTCGCGGAACGGTTCGTGCACGGCCGCGGGCCGGATCCGATACGTCCAGCAACGCCGCATCGCGGCGCGTGGCGCCGTGAACGGCGTGCCGTTGATCTCCTCGGTGTAGAGACCGTAGGCGGGCTTCTGCGGGTTGCTTTGCCCGATCGGCAGCGCGCCCGGCAGGGCCTCGCTCGCGAAGTCGTTGCCGAACCCGGACTGGTAACGAAGCTCTGTGCTCATGCGGTGACTGCACCGAGGGGCGTGCCGCGAATAGTAAACCGGCGCCGCGGCCCCGTGCGATATAGTTCGGCTGTCATGATGAAAGCCATTCGTGTGCATGCGTGCGGCGGGCCCGAGGCGCTGCGCCACGACGACGTCGCCGTGCCGACGCCGCAACCCGGCGAAGCGGTCGTCAAGATCGCCGCGGCCGGCGTCAACTTCATCGACGTGCAGCATCGCGCGGGGCGTTACAAGCCGCCGGCGCTGCCGTTCACGCTCGGCTCCGAGGCCGCTGGCACGGTGAGCGCGGTCGGCGCCGGCGTCACCGAGGTCGGCGTCGGCGACCGCGTCGCGTACGCGATGGTGCTCGGCTCGCACGCCGAGTACGCCGCGGTGCCCGCGGGCCGGCTCGTCAAGGTTCCCGCCGCGATCGAGCTGCGCACGGCCGCGGCTGTCATGCTGCAAGGCCTCACGGCGCACTACCTCACACAGAGCACATTTGCGCTGAAAGCCGGCGACACGGCGCTCGTGCACGCCGCGGCGGGTGGCGCCGGGCAGCTCATCACGCAAGTCGCAAGGCTGCGCGGCGCGACCGTCTACGGCACCGTGGGCAGCGCGGCGAAGGCCGAGGTTGCGCGCGCGGCGGGCGCCACCGCGACGATCGACTACCGCACGCAGGATTTCGAAGCCGAGGTCAGGAAGCTCACGAACGGCCGCGGCGTCGACGTCGTCTACGACTCCGTGGGCAAGGACACGTTCGAGAAGAGCTTGAATTGCCTGCGGCCACGCGGGTTGCTCGCGCTGTTCGGCTTCTCGAGCGGCCCCGTGCCGCCGTTCGATCCGGCGGTGCTCGGCTACAAGGGCTCGCTGTTTCTGACGCGCCCAGGATTGAATCAATACATCGCGACGCGCGACGAGCTCGTGGGCCGCGCCAGTGACTTGTTCGCATGGCTCGCCTCCGGCAAGCTCAAAATCACGATCGATCGTGTATGGCCGCTCGCCGAGGCGGCGGAGGCGCACGCTGCACTCGAGACACGGCGGACGGCGGGGAAGCTGCTGCTCGTTCCGGGCTCGTGAGACGCCGGAAGGCGTGCACGATCCGGGGCGCTCAGAGGCGCAGCGGAATTGCCTTGGCCACGATCGCCGTGACGTTGGCTTGAATACCGAGCGTCTTGCTGTCAGCCGGCAATAGCTGATTCAGCAACAGGAAGACGACGACGTCGCGAAAGGTCACGTCTCGCTCGGTCGGCCATTGCGCGAAGCTGCGATCCGCTTCGAGCACGATGCTGCGCGCCGCCGTCGAATCGCAGTCGAGTCCGTGCTCGACGATTCGTGCGTAGAGCTCGTCGCTCCCGAGCTCCGGGTGCTCGCTCCGGAAGTGCTCGTAGATTTCCAGCAGCAGCCTGCACTGGCGTTCCGCATAAGCGCTTTCGCGGCGTGCGACATACCAATCGAGCAAGGGAAGGCGAGCGAGCTGGCGCCAGATCGGGCTATTGGTGCGGCGCGTCGTGTTCGCACCGGCGGCGGAGGCTAGCAGCTGCAACGATTTCTTGGGCGGCACGAGGCAAACCCCCTTTTGAAATTTGCTTCAGCAGTCTGCTAGCGCGCAGGTGTATCTTCCGACCGGCCGCGAAGGACCTTGTCGACGTGTGCAAGCGCCGCGGCGCTGTCCCATTCGCGCGCGCCATAGATCTTGTCGAGCACCCGGCCGTCGGGCGCGATCAACACGGTGAGGGGTAGCCGCGAGGCGCCAAGCATCTTCTCCATCAGTAGATTCCTATCGATGAAGTGGGTAATCGTGGCGTTGGAGCTCGTCAACGCGGCCGATGCGCGGTCTTCGTAGTCGTCGGTTGAAATCCCGATGATGGTCAGATCGCGCGACTCGTCTCGCCACGCGAGCCGCTCCAACGACGCCATCTCCGCGCGGCACGGACCGCACCAGCTCGCCCAGACGTTGATGATGAGCGGCTTACCGAGAAACTCGGAGAGCTTTCTTGGCGGGCCATTCAAGCCGCGCAGCGTTGCATCACGCAGCGTGCCGCCGATCGGCACGTCTTCCGAGGGCTGTGCCCCGGCGGTGCCGGCCGTGCCGAGGACCAAGAGTAAGAGAGTGAGGTGGATTCGTGCCATCTAACGTGTTCCGAACTTGGTCTGGATCTCGATGCCGATCCCCTTCAAGAAGTCGGTCGGCAGGATTCCGCCGGCGTTGATGATGACGGCATCGTTCTGGATGCGCTCCGTTTTGCCTTGGCAGGAGATTTCGACATGGGTCGGATCGATCGCTTTGATCTTCGACTCGAGCAACACTCGTACGCGTCCCGCGGCCGCGGCATCCGAGATTCGCTGACGGTTCTTGCGCTTGGCTCGCGAGAACGATTCGGAGCGATGAGACAACGTAACCGTAGCGGTCGGCTGTTCGCCGATGGTAACCGCGCTTTCGATCGCGCTATCGCCACCGCCGACCACGAGCACGTGCATACCGGCATACTGCGCGGGATCCACGAGCCGGTACGTGACCTTCGGCAGCTCTTCGCCCGGAACGCCGAGCTTGCGCGGCGTGCCGCGGCGCCCGATCGTGAGCAGCACGGTGCGCACGGGGTAACGGCCTTTCGTCGTCTCGGCCTCGAAGTGATCGCCCTGGCGCACGAGCTTCTCGAGCCGCTCGCCATAGTTGACCTTGAGGCCCGTCGAACGCTCGACACCCTGCCAGAACTGCAGCAGCTCTTCTTTCGTCGTCTCCTTGAATTTCATCTTGCCGACGATCGGTAGCGTCACCGGCGCGGTCATCACCAGCTTGCGCCGCGGGAACGTGAACACCGTTCCGCCGAGCGAGTCCTGCTCGATGATCGTGAAGTCGAGCTTGCGTTCCGTGGCGGCTAGGGCGGCTGCGAATCCGGCGGGCCCGGCGCCGACGATGAGGACGTCACGCGCTCCCGGCCGCGACTTGCCCAGCTGCTTCGCGATGTTCTCCATCGCTTGGCGGCCTTGCTCGATGGCGTTGCGAATGAGCCCCATGCCACCGAGCTCGCCCGCGACGAAAACGCCGGGAACGTTGGTCTCGAAGTTCGGTTTGACGTTCGGGATGTCGATGCCGCGCGTCGCGCTACCGAACACGAGCGAGATGGCATCGACCGGGCACGCGGACAGGCACGCGCCATGGCCGATGCAGTCCGATGGGCTCACGAGCTTCGCTTTGCGCCGCACCATGCCGAGCACCTGATGGGCCGGCATCTCGGGACACGCCGCGACGCACGATCCGCAGCCGATGCAGAGGTTCGGGTCGATCACGGGATGCAGCGACGGGGCTTCGGTCAAACCGGCCTCGAGGCTATCCTCGAGCGTCGCAGCGCTCGCGCGATGGTGGGCGCTCCGGCGCACGATATAAACGAGCCAGATCGCCGCGAGCGGCGCAATGTAGATCGCGATGCCGAGCACGTCCTGCATTTGCCAACCATTGTCAACCGCGGCCGCCAGCGTGTTGCACCCACCCGGCGCCTGGCTGTGCCGTCAAATTCAACCGACCGGAACGCGGTTCGCAACCTGTCTCAGAGTTGCGACGTCTTGGCGCTATGCCCGTATTTGGGTGAAATGTTCACACAGACTGCGCGCGCAGGCGACTTTTTGTGAATTGCCTGCGCGACATTGTGGCCCACCGTGGGCATCCTCGCCTGCGAGGAAGTTCACGACTCTCGCTGCTGCGGCAGGTCTTTGGGAGATTGAAGATGTTGTGGATCTTGACGCTCTTGGCGCCAACGCCGGCCATTGTCCGGTAGCGCTGGGCAGCCGGCCGCACTGCAAGATGGTTGCCGTACCGAGCGACGTCGAGCGCACCGAAGCGCGCAACGCGGCCGCAGATGCCGGCGAGCGCGTCGTGCGCCGGGCTGCCATGCTCGGTTACGTGCTGGCGGCGCTGGCCGTGGCCATCGGTTGGTCGATCACGCGCAGCACGCAAATCTTCGACGCGGAGCAGGGGTTCGGCTACTGGCTCGGCATCGCCGGGGCGAGCCTCATGGCGACGCTCCTTCTTTATCCGCTGCGCAAGCGCTGGCGGCTCATGCATTCGCTGGGTGCGACGCGGCACTGGTTCCGCATGCACATCGTGTTGGGTGTGCTCGGCCCCGTGCTCATCCTTTATCACTGCAATTTCTCGGTCGGCTCGTTGAACGACACGGTGGCCCTGGTGTGCACGCTACTCGTCGCGGTGAGCGGCCTCGTCGGGCGCTACGTCTACGCGAAAGTTCACGTCGACCTCGACGGTCATCGCGCGACTCTCGAGCAGCTGTCCGAGAACGCGCGCATCACCGCTGTGCAGAGGCGCGAAGCCGTGGCGCTCGTGCCCGGCTTGCTCGAGCGCCTCACGGCGTACGACGCCACGGTGCTCGAGCCCCCCGCCGGCACTGTGGCCGCGCTCACATTGCCGCTGAAGCTCGCCGTCGCGACTCGTTGGGAGGCCGCGCGCCTTTCATGGTTTGCGCGCTCGCAACTGCGCCTGCTCGCGCGGCGCTCCGACGTCGTGCGCGCGCGGCGCGCCGAGCTTCAGGCTTCGGTCAAGCGCTTCGTCCACGAGCACCTGCGCCGCGTGCGGCGCGTCGCCGAGCTCGGCTCCTACGAGCGGATGTTTTCGATCTGGCACGTGTTTCATTTGCCCTTCTTCTACATGCTCGTCGTGGCGGCGTTGATTCACGTGCTGGCCGTGCACATGTACTGATTTCGCTGCTGTACAGTGAGCCGTTATGCCTACTCGGCTGAAACGGGCGGCGTTTGCGTCGACGCGCTTGCTGTTGCGACCCGTCGTGCGACTGTTGGTGCGTTGCGGAGTCACGTGGAAGGAGCTTGCAGAGCTCTGCAAGCTCGTCTACGTCGAGGTTGCGGCCGCGGACTTCGGCAAGCGCGGCCGGCCGACCAACGCGTCGCGCATCGCGATCCTCACGGGCTTGAGCCGGCGTGAGGTCAAGCGGGCCAAAGAGCTGCTGAGCGAGCAGGGGGACTCGGGATTCATGACCGTCGAGCGCATCAACCACGCATCGCGAGTCCTCTCGGCCTGGTATCAGGACGCCGAGTTCCGCAGCGCGAACAACGGTAAGCCCCGCCTTTTGCCGCTCGAGGGCGAGAGCAGCTTCAGCACTCTGGCGAAGCGCTACGCGCCCGACATCCCGCCGACAGCCATGCTCAAAGAGCTCAGGAGTGTCGGTGCGATACGGATTACGCCGGAAGGCAAGATACGGGCGCTGGCGCGCTATTTCATGCCCATGAGCCTCGATCCGGCCGCGGTCGTGCGCGTCGGCAGCGTGCTCCGCGATTTGGGCGACAAAATCACCTACAACCAACTGCGCGGCGACGGGGAACGGTCGCGCTTCGAAGGCCGCGCAACCAACGTGCGTGTACGCCGGGTTGCGCGTAGGGCGTTCGCCGAGTACCTCGAGAGCCGCGGCATGGCGTTTCTCGAGGATGTCGACTCGTGGCTCTCGGCGCACGAGGCGAAAAACGCGGGGGAAAAGACCGATCGCATCGGCGTGGGCGTCTATCTCATCATGGACGACGACGAGGCCTCGCCGTGATTCGCGGCGGGCGTTATGTTCTCTTAGGGGTTGCGGCGCTCGCGGCCGTGCATGCTTGCGATACGGGCGCGCCGACGGCCGGCATCGATCGCGGCGGCGTGCGGACACCGGTGGCGGCCCAGGGGCCGATCACGGGGTTCGGCAGCATCGTGGTGGGCGGCGTGCACTATTCGCTTTCGGCCGCGGAGGTGCGCATCGATGGCGCGCTGGCCGCGGAAGCCGATCTCGCGCTCGGCCAGATTGTTGCGATAACGGGTAGCCGCGAGCCCGGCAGCGACCGCGCCGACGCCGACACCGTCACGTTCCTGAGCAACGCGCAAGGGCCCGTGACCCGCACCGACGCGGGTCTGGGCACCTTCGCCGTGCTGGGGCAAACCGTGTCTACGGACGCCGCGACGGTGTTCGATCTGGGCGGCCGGCCGCCGGCCGTGGCGTCGCTCGTCGTGGGCGAGACCGTGCGCGTCAGCGGGTTCGTCGCTGCCAACGGCACGATCGCCGCTGCTCGCGTCGAGCAGTGGGCCGCGGCCAGTGAGCTCCGCGTGACCGGCCACGTCGCGCGCCTTAACCTTACCGCGGCCCGTTTCGACATCAACGCGCTCACCGTGAGCTACGCCTCGGCTGCGGTGATCGAGGGCTTCCCCAATGGCCAGCCGAACGAAGGCGACGAGGTCATCGTCGTCGGTCGCTCGGTGGCCCCGAACGGAGCGTTCCTCGCGGATACGCTCGAGCGTCGCACGGACGCGATCCCGAGGCGCGAGGGCGACGAGTTCGAGGTCGAGGGGCTCATTACGCGTTTCGTCTCGCCGCAAGATTTCGACGTTGCCAACGTTGCGGTGACCACCACGGCAACGACGCAGTACGAGCATGGCTCCGCGGCGAGCTTGACGCTCGATCTCAGAGTCCACGTGTCCGGGCGCGTCAACGCCGCGCTCGAGCTCGAGGCGCGTAGGGTCGAGATCGAAGACTGAGCGCCGCGTCACATTGCATTGCTAGCCATTCTCAGTTGCGTCCTCGTTCCGAGGACGCGTGCCGGCGCGCGGGGCTCTACATCGTGTCTCGAAATCGCGACGGCTTGAAAAAAGCCGCATTTGTGCAGAAAGTGCTCACATCAGGCGGGGAGCTGTAGCATGGCTTTCGCAACACTGTTGGCCGCTGCTCTGGCGATCGTGGGCTTCGGCGCATGGCGTTTGCTCGCGGCGCGACGCGTCGCGTTCGGGAACTGGATCGGGCTCGTCGCTCTCGCGATCTGGCTCGTCGTCGTCGGCGCAGTGCAGCTCGTCGATCGCCCGCAGGGACGTTCGGAGCTTGCGCGATCCACGGACTCCCTCGCGTGGCCTGGTGGCACTACCGAGTCGCCGTTGGCAGGCCCACGCGCCGCAGCGACGCCGACGGGCGTGCAGGTTGCGTCGGTAGAGTCTCTGATCGGCGGCTTGGAAACGCGACTCGCGACGCAACCGAACGACGCGGCCGGTTGGGCGCTGCTGGCCCAGTCCTACGCGCACACCGCGAACGAAGAGGCCGTTGAGCGCGCGCTCCGTCGGGCCGTCGAGCTCGGCGCGGACGAAACAGCGCTGCGCGCGCGCGTGGACGCAGCTCAGCGGGGGGCGCCGCCGGTCGATTGGGTGGAGCACGCGCTGCGCAAGTGACCGTTCAAGATCGCCCCGCGCGGGCCCAAGGATGGTGGTATGCGATCGTTAGCGTTGCGGGTGTCGGCATGACGGGAGCGGGACATGCCCAGGTGGGCGCGCTCGAGCGCCTCGTGATGCCGGGTCCCGTGAGCGCCGTTCACGCCGACGTCGAGACCACCTGCGCCGAATGCCACGCGCCGTTCTCGCGCAGTGAACAGAACGCACTCTGCCTCGAGTGCCACGAGGACGTCGCGAAAGACATCGCAGCACGCGGCGGTTTTCACGGCCAGGAACAGGCCGTCGCCGGCGTCGAATGCGCGGCGTGCCATACCGAGCACGAGGGTCGCGACCGCGACATCCTCGGTCTCGACCCCGACACCTTCGATCACGACTTGAGCAACTTTCCGTTGCTCGGCAAGCACGGCGAAGCGATGTGTGTGGATTGTCACGTCGCGGAGCACGAGACGTACCACGCGGCCGAGACGGAGTGCAACGCGTGCCACCGAGACGACGACGTCCATCGCGGCAATCTCGGGCCGGCCTGCATGGACTGCCATGCCGAGACGACCTGGACCGACACCCACTTCGATCACGAGCTCACGACGGAATACGCGTTGACCGGCAAGCACGCGGAGATCACATGCGTGAGCTGCCACGTCGACGAGGTGTACGAGGACACACACGACACCTGCATCGGCTGCCACGCCGAGGACGACAGTCACGCCGGCACGAACGGTACGGAGTGCCAGGATTGCCACACGACGCGCAACTGGGAGGAGACCTCGTTCGACCATTTCGTGCGCACGGGCTTCGCGCTCACGGGCGGCCATGACGGGCTCATGTGCGAGTCGTGCCACGAGGGCAACAAGGTCACACAGCAAACGCCCACGGAATGCGTCGCCTGCCACCGCGAGGACGACGCGCACGCGGGCATCAACGGCAACGTCTGCAACGACTGCCACCGCGTCACGGAGTGGCTCGACGTCACGTTCGATCATGGCCGCGACACGGAGTTCGCGCTGCGCGGCGCGCATGCGGAGCTCGAGTGCAACGACTGCCACGCGCAACCCGTGGCCGTCGCCGTGCCGTCGACGCTCTGCTTCGACTGTCACGCGGAGGACGACCCGCACACGGGCCAGCTCGGCGAGGCCTGCGACGGTTGCCATAGCGATCTGCAAACCGCGTGGCCCGAGGGCGTGCGCTTCGACCACGACCTCGCGAGCTTCCCGCTGCTCGGCAAGCACGACGCGCTCGTCTGCGACGACTGCCACGCCACGCCGGCGTTCCACGACGCCGACGATCAATGCATCGATTGCCACGCCGAGGACGACGTGCACGAGGGTCGTTTGGGCTCCGAGTGTGCGACGTGCCACAACCCGACGGACTGGCTCGCGTGGACGTTCGACCACGACACCCAGACCGACTTCGCGCTGACCGGCGCCCACTCCGGGCTCGACTGCCACGCGTGTCATCGCGAGCCCGCCGTTGATGGTGTGATCGCGCTCCAGACGACGTGTGCCGCGTGCCACCGCAGCGACGACGTGCATCGCGGCGAGTTCGGCGCGGACTGCGCGCAGTGCCACACCACGGAGTCGTTCCGCGACCTCAAGGAGCTGCAATGAAACGCGCGCTCTTTGCGTGGTTACTCGGGCTTGCAGCATTTGGGCCAAGCGCCGTGCTCGCCCAGCCGGGCCCAAGCTTCGACCACTTCACGACGGGCTTCGACCTCGACGGCGCCCACCTGACGCTCGAGTGCGAGACTTGCCACGTCGGCGGCGTGTTTCAGGGCACGCCGACCGAGTGCGGCTCCTGCCACGTGCAGGGCGGCCGCGTTCAGGCCGAAGCGAAACCCGCCGACCACGTCTTGAGCACGGAGTTCTGCGAGGACTGTCATCGCACGACGGCGTGGTTCCCACTCGCCGAGATGAACCACGACGCGATCTTCGGCAGCTGCACCACGTGCCACAACAACGTGCAAACCGTCGGTAAGCCGCCGCTGCACCCGCCGACCCGCCAGGAGTGCGACACGTGCCATCGCACGACGGGCTGGTTCCCCGTGTTTTTCGATCACGCCGAGGTCACGCAAGCCTGCAGCACGTGCCACGACGGGGTCGGCGCCACCGGCAAGCACGCGGCGCACGTCGCCACCACGAGCGTGTGCGAGGACTGCCACAACACGGCGGCGTTCGCGCCGGCCGTGCGGGTCGACCACCTGCAAGTCATCGGCACCTGCGAGAGCTGCCACAACGGCGTGGCGGCCACGGGCAAGCATGCCGCACACATCGCGGCTAGCAACACCTGCGACAACTGCCACACGACGGCGGCCTGGGCTCCGGCCAACTTCAACCACGACAATATCTCGGGCAACTGCGCGAGCTGCCACAACGGCGTGCAGGCCGTCGGCAAGCCGCCCGCGCACATCACGACGACGGCCGTCTGCGAGGATTGTCACAACGTGGTGGCCTTCGCGCCCGTCACGCGCGTGGATCACCTCCAGGTGCTCGGCACCTGCAGCGGCTGCCACA
>DATFFV010000536.1:0-12190 GCA_035249885.1 Gammaproteobacteria bacterium
CGGCGCGCCCGGCGGCCAGCCGCCCCGACAGTGAGACGCAGCTAGCCTTTTCAAGCCCGTAATCTCGAGCGAGCGAGTCCGATCGGGCTCGCTCGCCGCCGCTTGGCGGCCGTCTTCCCGCCGCTTCAGCATCCGTTCACGCTGCGCCCCGCAACGTGGCGTCGTGAACGGCATTTTGGAGCGGCACGACCATGACGAAGATCACCTCTTTCGGCCTGGCGCCTGCGATCCGTGCGGCCTCGCTGGCGGGCCTCGCCCTGCTTTTCCAGTTCGATAGCGACGCCGCAGAGACCGGCTGGTTCAAAGAGCAGCAGCACTGCATGGCGCTCAACATGTATTGGGAAGCGCGCGGCGAAGGCACCGACGGCATGATCGCCGTCGGCTGGACCGTCTTGAACCGCATGCGCAGCCGGCGATTTCCCTCGACGCCCTGTGACGTCGTGTATCAAGGAGGCCAGCGGCGGGGTTGCGAGTTCTCCTGGTGGTGCGACGGCAGGAGCGATCGACCGCGCGATGCACGCAGCTGGCGGTTGGCGCAGCACCTCGCGGAGCGCGTGCTCGTGTCTCCGCCGCCGGATCCGACCGGGGGCGCGATCTACTATCACGCCACGAGCGTTCGCCCGGGATGGCCGCACGCCCTAACGACGCGTATCGGCCAGCACCTGTTCTATCGCTGAGCGGCGCAACGCTCGTTGCTGCGCGCGTCGGCTTCGCGCACACTTTCTGCCATCGGCGTTGCCGTGCAGAAAGCGCAAGGCGGGGAACATGCGAGCGTCTTTGGGAATCGTGCCGGTCGCCGCGACGTTGCTCTACGCGTCGTCGCCGTCCACGGCGGCAGCGCACCACTCGTTCGCCGCGCTGTTCCGGATGGATACCGTCACGGAAATCGAAGGGCGCGTCACCGAGGTTCACTGGGTCAACCCGCACATCAAGATCGACGTCGCCGGCAACGATGGCCAGAGCTGGGAAGTCGAAGCGGGGCCCGTCAACCTGCTGTCACGCATGGGCATCGAGAAAGCTATGGTTCCCGTTGGCGCTACGATCAAATTCCGCGGCAACCCGGGGCGACGCAATGCTCGCCACCTGTGGGTTTCGAACATCCTGCTCGCGGACAACACGGAGCTGCTCGCGGCGCCGGGCGCTCGACCGTATTGGGGCGACAAAACTGTCGGCGACGCGAGCGCGTTCTTCGCCGCCGGTGATCCAGCCTTGCCTGCCGGAGCCGAGCGCTCGTTCTTTCGGATCTGGTCGCCGCTGATCTCGGCTTTCCCAAGGCCGCGCGCAACGCCCGCGCTCACGGCCGAAGGCCAGCGTGCGCAAACCCGCTACGAAGGCGGCGAGCAAGCGGTGCCCGACTGCGAAGTGCCGGGAATGCCGTTCGCGATGATGAGCCCCTACCCGATCGAGCTCGTCCGGCAGGGCGACCGGCTGGTCATTCGCGGCGAGGCTTACGACCTCACGCGCAGCGTTCACCTCGGGGCACCCGCGGCCACTCCCGAACCGTCGCCGCTCGGCTCGTCGATCGGACGCGTCACGGCCGACGAGATCGTCATCGAAACCAGCGGCATCGACTACCACAGCTACGGGGATCGCGGGCCGGCGCAGAGCAATCGGAGCCACGTCGTCGAGCGCTTCACGCTCTCGGCCGACGGTCTCACGCTCGACTACGAGATCACGGTTACCGACCCCGTGATGCTCGCCGAGCCTTGGGCGTGGGGCGGCTCGTTCGTCTATCGCGAGGGCGCCGAGCTTCGCGCTTGGAACTGCGGCGCGGATCGCGGGTGAGCTTAGATCTATTCCTGCAGGCGCAGATCGACGAATGCGGAAATCGCGGGCGCCTGTACGGGGCCCTGATTGCCCAACACGGCCACGACGTAGCCGGATCGCGGATAGATCCGCAGATCGCCGCTCATGCCGGGCGCGCCGCCGCTGTGACCGACGGCTCCGAGGCCGCCGTTACGTGCATCTTCGAAGCCGTACGCGTACTTGCGGTTCGGGCCTATGTCCACCTTGCCGCCGATGAGCAACGCCGTGTGCTCGGCGTCGAGCAGCTTGTTCCCTAAGAGCGCGGTCGCGAACTTGAGCAGATCGCCGACCGTCGAGTAGCCGCCGCCTGCCGACATTCCTCGATAGGGCAACGTGTCCGTGTTGCGGGTCCAACCGCCGGCGGGTGAGCGCATGTAGCCGATCGATCGGTTGGCCACCGGCTCGCTCTCGGGCTCGGAGCCGGTGCGCGTCATGCCGGCGGGCTCGTAGATGTTCGCCTCGACATAGTCGTAGTAGCTCGTGCCCGTCACGCGCTCGATGACAGCGCCGAGGATCACCATGCCGTAGTTGCTGTAGGCATAGCGGCTGCCCGGCTCGAAGGCCGGGGCACGCTGACCGAACAGGTCGATGTAGTCGTCGTGCTCGCGCAGCTCCAAGCGCCGCGCGGCGAAGTCCGGGCCGAAGATGTCGCCGGTTCCACCCTGGTGCGTCAGCAGGTGATGGATCGTGACTTTGGCGGCCACGTCGCGGTTCGGATAGTCCGTGATGTAGTTGCCCACGGGATCTTCGAGCACGACTTCGCCTGCCTGGACCAGCTGCAGTATCGATACGGCGGTGAACATCTTGTTCATCGAGCCCATGCGAAACCGCGTGTCGAGCGCGTTGGCCACTTGGGCTTCGCGGTCCGCAAGACCGTACGCCTCACTGAACAGCGCCGTGCCGTTACCGTTCGCGATCCGGCCAACGAGCACCGCACCCGCGAAACGTTCCGCCGCCTCGTCCTTCTCGACCTTCGCGCGCAACGCCGCGATGAGCTCCGCCTCGCGCAGGCGCTGCACGGGGAACTCCGCCGGGCGTGGAATGGCGTTCAAGCCGAGCCGCGTGATCCTGTGCGGCGGATCGGGCTCGACGACGAGCACGAACCGACCGAACTGGTCCGAATCGCGCTCCTGCACGAGGCCCACGGCGCTCACGGCCGTCGCTTGTTCCAGCGCGCGAAACTCGAAGCCGCCGGTTTGCGCACGAAAGTTCATTTGGCCGTCGATATTGGCCGACGGGTAGCTGGCGGACAGGTATGCTTGTATTCGCTCGCGGTCGCCGCTGTTGAAGGCTTCGAGCCACGCCGTGAGCTGGCGGAACGGCGCGCCGGCGCGCGCCGCTTCGACTTCGGCCGCCGTGAGCTTCGCCGGCGCGAGCTCGGGCGGCGGTTGAGCGGGTTGGAGGAAAATGCCGGCGATGCGATCCGGCGCTTCGGCCGTGACGTTGATCGTGAGCCTACCGAACTGTTTGCCAGGGCCGCGCTCCTGAACGAGCACGACGATGTTCGTGGCGCTCGTGGTCTCGACCTTCTTGAGGTCGTAGCCGCCCGAGTTACTTCTGATCGCGAGCCCCTGCTCCACAGGTGTTCCGGGCATGCTCTTGCCCATGAACTGCTGCATCGTCGCGGGGTCGCTGCTGTTCATGGCGTCGAGCCACGCCGTGAACTGCCGGCCGGCCGGAGTATCCGGCACCTGAGCGAGCGCGCTGCCCGCGAGAAACGTCCCAAGCATCAAGACGACGGGCGCTCGGAGCCGGCTTACGCGCGTAGTCATGGCCGCACCTCGCTGTTCGTGTTTCCTAAGGGGCCGCGGCCCGCATCCTCGCCGCACCAGGTCATAGGATGCGCCCCGGACCGAAATCGTCGCAACCTTCGTCGAGTATTTGTAGTTCCGACTGGGCCGGGCTCGGCGCTACACTTGCGCGTGGACAAGACTGCACTGCAACGCTTCGTCGACGAAACGTGGAGCGCCACGATCGTCCCGACGCTCTGCGATTACATCAAGATTCCGAATCGCTCACCGGTGTTCGACCCCGATTGGGCGAAGCATGGGCACATGGACGAAGCCGTGGCCCTCATCGAGCGTTGGTGTGCGCGGCGGTCGATTGCAGGTCTCACAGTCGAGGTAGTGCGGCTGCCCGGCCGCACGCCGCTCATCTACATGGAGATCTTGGGCTCGACCGCGTCGCGCGACACGGTGCTCCTGTATGGCCACCTCGACAAGCAACCCGAGTTCACGGGTTGGGAAGCCGGCTTGGGCCCGTGGACGCCGGTGGTCAGGAGCGACCGGCTCTACGGCCGCGGCGGCGCCGACGATGGCTACTCCGCTTTCGCCGCGCTCACGGCCATCGAGGCCCTTAAAAGGCAGCGCCTTAAGCACGCGCGCTGCGTCGTGCTCATCGAGGCCGGCGAGGAAAGTGGCAGCCCCGATCTGCCGGCCTACATCGAGCATCTCGAGGATCGTATCGGCGACGTGAGCCTCGTGGTGTGCCTCGACTCGGGCTGTGGCAACTACGACCAGCTCTGGAGCACGACATCGCTGCGCGGTCTCGTCGCGGGCGACCTCACGGTCGAGGTGTTGCGCGAGGGCGTGCACTCGGGCGCGGCCAGCGGCATCGTGCCGTCGAGCTTCCGCGTGCTGCGAGTGCTGCTCTCGCGACTCGAGGATGAGGCGACGGGCGACATCAAGCTCAAAGAGCTCCGCGTCGCGATTCCGCGCCAGCGCATCGAGCAAGCGCGCGGCACGGCCCGCGCGCTCGGCAACGGCGTATGGCAGGAGTTCCCGCTCGTCGACGGAATGAAGCCGATGGGCAAGGACAACGTCGAGCGAATCTTGAACCGGACGTGGCGCTCGACGCTGTCGATTACCGGGGTCGACGGCCTGCCCCCGCTCGCGAGCGCCGGCAACGTGCTCCGGCCGAAGACGACGTTCAAAGTCTCGGTGCGCGTGCCGCCCACGGCCGATGCCGAGCGTGCCGCCGCGAAGCTCAAGCGGCTATTCGAGAAGAGCCCGCCCTACGGGGCCAAGGTGACGTTCACGGGCGAGAAGTCATCTGCGGGTTGGAACGCTCCCAAGCTCGCGCCGTGGCTCGAGCGGAGCGTCGACTCGGCGTCGCGCGCGTTCTTCGGCAAACCGGCCTGTTACTTCGGCGAGGGCGGCACGATTCCCTTCATGGACATGCTCGGCCGCAAGTATCCACTCGCGCAGTTCCTGATCACCGGCGTGCTCGGGCCGCACTCGAACGCGCACGGGCCGAACGAATTCCTGCACCTGCCGACGGCGCGCAAGCTCACGTGTTGTGTGGCGCAGGTCGTGCACGAGCACAGCCAACGCGCGTCCGCGCCGGCGCGAAGAGGATGAGCGCGCCTCTTGCTGTATAGTGACTACGTTCCATTCCAAGGCGGGCACGACACTGCACGATGCCGTCCCTCGTCCGACCATGAGCGAGAGAGAGGAGCTGCCGCACGCGTCGCCGGATGTGGCCGGTAAGGTTCACAGCGGCTCCGACGCGCACCGCATCTTTCTCCTCGAATGCAGGCTGGAGCAGATGCGCGCGAGGGTGGATGAAGCCCGCGCGGAAGCCCATCGGGCCCGTGCGCTCGTGGCGGAGGCAACCGCCCGGGAAGCCGATCATGCTCGCCGTCAGCGCCTTCTCCACGAAGAGCTTGCGGCGGCCCGCGAGGAGGTCGGCTCGCTCCACCACCGCCTCGAGCATTCCGAGGCGCTCCGCGCCGGGCTGGAAGGCCGTCTCTTCGAATCGACCAGGCCCGAAGACGGACGAGAGCTGGTCCGCCTCCGGGGTGAGGTTGCCACGCACCGCGATCTCACCGTTGCCGCGCAGCGCACCGTGGCGGATCTGCGCGCGCGCGTTGCGGAGCTCACGGCCAGCCGTGAGACCCTTTTGAGTCGCGTCGCCGAGTGGCAATGCGCGGTCCGCGACGGCAACACCGACGCAGTCGACCTGGCGGAGTTCATCGCCGTCTTGAGCCGCGACATCCTCGAGCTCGAGCACCGGAGCGTGGTCGCGGAGCGGGGTGAGACCGAGCTGCGCGAAGAGCTCCTGCGGGCGAGCGCGCAGGGGTACGTGAGCTCGATCGTCGCCAATCCGCCGGCGGCCGAAGCGCCGCCGCAGCCGGTTGACCCCACGGACGGACCCGCAAGGAGCGGCGAGGCTGCGGCGCCGACCGCCGGTGACGAAGCGGCGCCGCGTATCGACGCTCTGCTTCGGCTCGGGCGCAGCGGCGAAGCCGACGCGTTCGACGCGATCCAGCCGTCGCTGGTCGCCGCCGATCCGGGGGTGCGCGCGGCCGCCTATCAGGCGCTGGGTTACCTCCTGGAGCACGATCCGTCTCGCCTCGAACCGCACGTAAGCCGGGGGATCGCAGACCCCGATCCTCGCGTTCGGCGCCGTGTCGTCCTCGTTGCCGCTGCAGCGCGCGGGCTCAAGCTTGCACGGCTCCTGGAGCCGCTCAAACGCGACCCGAACCCGCAGGTGCGCCGCGTGGTGCAAGAGGTGTTGCGCCGGACGCCGCCCGCAGTGGATGGCGCCGGCGGGACCAGCGATCCTGTTCCCGTGGAGATCAGATCCGGAGCCGCCTCCTAGGGGTCGCAGTGGAGATCCAATACGGCAGACGACAGTTCGCCAGGTTGTTGGGTGTCTCCAGCAGGCAGCTCACCGACGCCGACGGCCGGCCGGACCTGAAGTCGCTGGGCGGCGGGCCCGACGCCTACGGCGTCCGCCACCTCTCTGCGTATCGCAGGGTGCTGGATCGCCATCCAAGGCGGAGGCCCCTTTGCCACCAGCTCTTCCTCAACTTCAAGGGTGGCACCGGCAAGACCAGCCTGTCGGTGGCCTACGCCTATCGGCTCGCGGAGATGGGTCACCGGGTTCTCGTCATCGACCTCGACTCACAGGGACACGCCACCCAGAACCTGGGCTTTCAGGGGGACCGCGTCGAGCGCACGCTCCGCGATGCGCTGGTCGACCGGCTCCCGTTGACGGACGTCATCCTGCACACGGAGCTCGCCGAGCTCGACCTGCTCCCCGCGAATCTCGGAATGTCCACGATTGACCTCGCGCTGATGCCCATGGCCGGGCGGGAGCACAAGCTCAAGCGCGCCTTGGAGGGCGTGTCCGGCCGTTACGAGTTCGTGATCATGGACGCCCCGCCGTCCTTCGGGCTCCTGAACCTCAATGCCCTCATCGCGGCCGACGATCTATTGGTCCCGGTCCTTCCGGACTTCCTCTCGTTTCACGGTCTCAAGCTGCTGTTCGAGACCCTGGGGCAGCTCGAGGACGACCTCGATCACACGCTTCGCAGGATCGTGATCGTCCTCAACCACTACAACCCGACGACGCGGATCGCGCGCGAAGCCAAAGGCGCCCTCGAGTCCCACTACCCCGAGTTCCTCGCCAAGACGATCGTGCGCCAGTGCACGACGTTCGCCCAAGCGTCCAGCGAGGGTATTCCCATCAACGCCTACGCCCCGGGCTCCAGAGGGGCGCGGGACATCGACGCGCTCGTCGACGAGATCATCAACGCGCCCCTGCAGGAAGCAGAGGAGAAAAGAGCATGAGCGGCGGATTCCAAGCCAACGTCCCGGTTCGCAAGCCACGCACGAAGATCGCCCGCGTGATCTCGGAGCTGACCTCCGGCCCACCGGAGGGGGCGGAGCCGAGTGGAGACCGCGTCGTCGAGGACACGGCGCCGCGCGCGCGCGACGCTGTTGCCGACGCCAGCGTGCCACGCGGTGCGGCAGTGCTTGCGGCCGCTTTGATCTCGCGGCCCTCGACCGCTCCGCCGACGAGAAAGCCGTCGGCGGAATCGCCGGTGTCGGACGCGCGCGAGCAGATCGCAAGACTCAAGGAACGTCTCGCCGCGGCTCAGGCCAGGACGGGGGCCATCGAGCCGAAGCGGACCGCCGCTGCGGTGCGCGAGGTGGTCGACGGGCTGCGCGATCGTCTCGAGACGTCGGCCCGCGAGCGGTCGGAGCTGACCGAAGCCCTCGAGGCGGCACGCGCCACGCTGGCGCGGACCGTTACCGAGCTCGAGCGCGAGCGGCGAGCGCGGGAGGTGTTCGAGGCGCAGGCCGAAGAACGGCGGCGCATCGCTGACGATGCCGTGGCCGAAGCGGAAGCCCTGGCAGCGGAGCGCGACCAGGTGCTCGGCGAGCTCGCCCAGCATCGGCGCTTGGAGGGGGAGCAGACGAGCTTGCTGACGCAAGTCGAGGCCGCCCTCGCCCAGCGCGACGCCGAGCGGGAGGCGGCGGCCCGTGAGCTGACCGAGACGCGCGACTTGGTTAACCTCCGCGCCGCCGAGATCGCCGACCTCGAGGCCCGCCTTCGGGACGAAGCGGCTGGCCGCGGCCGCGCCGAGACGCAATGCAGGGAGCTCGAGGCAGAAATCGCCCGCCTGTCCGAGGCCCAAGAGGCGCTTCAGACCATCGAGGCGGCGCTCGTTCACCGGCGCGGCAAACAGAGCGGCTGACATGCCGTCACCGCGTCGTCGGTGGCGCGCGAGCTACCTGACAGCGCGGCGCGCGCCGGCTTGCTCGCAGGCGAGCGTTCAGACCCGTTCGATCACGACGCCGTCAGCGTGGACCGCGAGCGCTTCGAGGTCGTCTGCGTCGGACGTGAGCACAGTCCCGCCGGGCTCGGCACTTGCCACAACCACGGCGTCGACCGCCGAACCGCGTCGCGCGAGGCGTCGCAAGAGAGCAGCTCTGCGGGCGAGGGATTCTGGGACGGCTTCCGCTATCTCGCAGGTCTTCAAGAATCTGTTCACGTTCGCGTCCCGGCCGGCGTGTCCCTGAAGGCATTCGATAATGACGACGGAGGGCACGCGGGGCGGCCAAAGGCCCTGCTGACGAAGGGCGACGATCAATGCCAACGAATCCCGAGAATGCTGCGCCAGTCGGCTGACGCCGCCCGAGTCCAACACCAACACGAAGCGTCAGCCCACCTTGCGTTCGGCACGACGCACCGCGATTCGTTGCGCGAGCACCCTGGCCTGCATTCGTTGTCGAGACGTTGGCCGACCTATGCGCTTCGCCAACTCGGACGTGTACTGCTCGCTCCTGGCCACGAGCTCCCGTCGGCGAAGCTCGGCCCGAACCGCCTCCTGAAGCAGCTCCGACGCCGGGAGGCGCCCCTCCTTCACTGCCTGGTAGAGGTCGTCGGGTAGATAGATTTGCATGCGCGGCATACGCCTAATATACGCCTATCGGTCGATGGCCACTAGATCCCGACGGCGACGACCGCGAGCCCCGCGAGCACGGCACCGATGACGGGCCCGACGATCGGAATCGCCGCGTAGTCCCAGCCCGAGCTGCCCTTGCCCGGGATCGGTAAGAGCGCGTGCGCGAGACGCGGCCCCAAGTCGCGCGCCGGATTGATCGCGTAGCCCGTGGGGCCGCCGAGCGAGAGCCCGATGCCCCAGACGAGCAAGCCCACGAGGAACGGGCCGAAACCGGGCGCGAGCCCGTTGGGCGACAGGTTGTCCGACGAGATCGCGGCCGCCACGAACACGAGCACGAACGTGCCGATGACCTCGCTGAGCACGTTGGCCGGCAGGTGGCGCACGGCCGGCGACGTGCAGAAGCAGGCGCGCTTGCCCGCGGTGTCGTCCGTCTGACCCCAGAGCGGCAGGTAGTGCAGCCACACGAGCACGGCGCCGAGCAACGCGCCGAGGAATTGGCCGGCCATGTAGACGCCGGCGTTGCTCCAGTTGCCGGTCGCGATACCGACGCCGACCGTGATGGCGGGATTCAGGTGTGCGTTGCTGCCGACGGCGAGCGCGACCAGCACGGCGCAGATCACGGCGAGGCCCCACCCCGTCGTGATGACCATCCAGCCGCCCTTCTCCCCGTACGAGCCCTTGAGCGCGACGCACGCGACGACGCCATTGCCGAGCAGAATCAACGTCATCGTTCCGATCAGTTCGCCGAGAAACGGTTGCACCTGACTCCCCTTTGCGGCTCACGCCGGCCGGTCGACCCAATCGAACGAGCGGCGCACAGCCTTTTGCCACGCGCCGTACAGCTTGCTGCGCTCGGCGTCCGCCATCGCGGGCTGCCAGCGCTTCTCGACGCCCCAGTTGCGCACGAGCTCGGCGCGATTCGCGAAGAAGCCCACGGCGAGTCCCGCGGCGTACGCGGCGCCGAGCGCCGTCGTCTCCGTGACGCGCGGGCGCACGACGGGCACGGCGAGCTGATCGGCCTGGAACTGCATGAGCAGCTCGTTGCCGACCATGCCGCCGTCGACGCGCAGCTCCTTGATCGGAATGCCCGAGTCTTTCTCCATGGCTTCGAGCACGTCGCGCGTCTGGTAGGCGACGGCCTCGAGCGCGGCGCGCGCGATGTGCCCGCGATTCGCGTAGCGCGTGAGGCCGACGACCGCGCCACGCGCAGTGTCGCGCCAGTACGGCGCGAAGAGGCCCGAAAAAGCCGGCACGAAGTAGACGTCGCCGTTGTCGGCCACTTGCCGCGCGAGCGCCTCGACGTCGGCGCTCTTGGCGATGAGTCCCAAGTTGTCGCGCAGCCATTGCACGAGCGCGCCCGCGATCGCGATCGAGCCTTCGAGCGCGTAGCACGGCGGCTCGTCGCCGAGCTGATACGCGACGGTCGTGACGAGCCCGGCCGTCGACGGCACGGGGCGCGGGCCTGTGTTCATGAGCATGAAACAGCCCGTGCCATAGGTGTTCTTGGCCTCGCCGGGCTCGAAGCACGTCTGGCCCACGAGCGCGGCCTGCTGGTCGCCGAGAATGCCCGCGATCGGCACACCCTTGAGTGCCCCTTGCTGCGCCGCGCCGTAGCTCGCGCTCGACGGCGCGATGCGCGGCAACAGCGCGCGCGGGATCTCGAACGCGGCGAGTAGCTCGTCGTCCCAATCGAGCGTCGTGAGGTCCATGAGCTGCGTGCGGCTCGCGTTCGTGACGTCGGTGAGGTGCACGCCGCCGGTCGCGCCGCCCGTGAGGTTCCATAACAGCCACGTGTCGATCGTGCCGAACAGCGCATCGCCGGCGGTGGCTTTCGCGCGCGCGCCGGGCACGTGGTCGAGCAGCCAGCGCAATTTCAAACCGCTGAAGTAGGTCGCGAGCGGCAGACCCGTACGCGCGCGGAACCGATCCTGGCCGCCGTCGCGCGCATAGGTCGCGACGAGATCGGCCGTGCGCGTGTCTTGCCAGACGAGCGCATTGTGGAGCGGCACGCCCGTATTGCGGTCCCAGAGCACCGTCGTCTCGCGCTGATTCGTGATGCCGACGGCCGCGAGCTCGCCGGCGCGCACGCCGCCATGCACGAGCGCCTCGCCGATCACGACTTGAGTGTTGCGCCAGATCTCGGCTGCGTCGTGCTCGACGTGCCCCGGCTGCGGATAGATTTGCGCGTGCTCGCGCTGCGCGGCCGCGACGACGTTACCGCCCGCATCGAACAGCATGAAGCGGCTGCTCGTCGTACCCTGATCGATCGCGCCGATGTACTTACTCATGATTACCCTTTGGACTTGAGCTCACGGCCCCGCCAGCGGCGGCGTCAGGCCGCGGTGGAACAAATACGCCACCGCGTACGCGATCGGCGCAATGACGACGACGAGCGCTAGCCCGTAGAGCAGCGCCACCTTACCCATGCCTTTGAGCTTGGCGAAGTCGGTGCAGGCACCCATCGCGACGAACGTCAGCATGAACAGCATCGTGCGCATCGGGCTCTGCACGACGGCCGTGCCCGTGTCGAGCGCCGACGCGATGGCCTCCCCCTGCGACGCGATCGCGAGATACACGAGCGTCGCCGCGAAGTAGCCGAGCACGAACTTCGGAAAGCGGAACCAGATCTCCATGGGGCTGACCGACACGTCGCCGCGCTTCTCGACTTTGCGGATCCAGACGATCGCGAGCACGAACGCCCATACGCCGATGAACACGTCGATCCAGATCTTCGTGAGCAGTGAAGCGCTCAGGATCCAACCCGCTTGCCACTCGAGACCCGTGAGCTGCAAGTTGCGCGCGATCATGAGCTCGTCGAGCAGCGCGCCGGCCGCGGCGTCGGCGCCGTCGGTCTTCACCGTCATGCCGAGCGCCGCGCCGTTGACGATGGGCGCGTCGGGGAAGAACGCCGTGTAGAGCCCCGGCAGCACGATGAGCTCGAGCATCGCGAAGATCACGACGATCATCGAGACCGTCACGGGGATCACGGGCCGCGCGCGAATCGCACCGGCCGTCGCGATCGCGGCCGACGCCCCGCACACGGAGATGCCCGACGCCACCACGGCCGCCACGTCGCGCTTGAGCTTGAATGCCTTGCGCGCGAGCGCATAGACGATCGGCCAGAAGAACAGGTACGCGACAAACGTGGCCGCGGCGCCCGTCAAGATCAAGTCCACCGCGAACTCG
>DATFFV010000537.1:0-4785 GCA_035249885.1 Gammaproteobacteria bacterium
GTCTTCCTGTTCGGCAGCGGCAGCCCGGTGGAAACACCGCCGAAGAGTCCTGACCCGGTAGACCGGCCACGGCCCCCGCGCCGCGATCAGCATCGCGACCGAGACCGCGACCGCGACCACCGCGGGCGCGGCGAGCATCGCCGGGATCGCGACCATCGCGGAGACCGGGACCGGGACCGCAACATGGCACGTGGGCGGGATCGAGATCGCGACCACCGCGATCGTGACCGTGAACGCGGTGACCGCAACCGAGACCAACGGCCGCCAGCCGATGCCCAGCAGCAGCAGCGGCCGCCGCGCACGCCCGAGCAAAACGCGGGCCAGGCACAGGGACACCAGGGTCAGGGTCAGGGTCAGGGTCAGGGTCAGGGCCAGGGTCAGGGTCAGGGCCAGGGCCAGGGTCAGGGTCAGGGTCAGCAGCAGCACGGCGGGCGCGGTGGGCGCCGGTCGCGCAACCGCGGCCGCGGCGGGCAACGAGGCGACCATGGCCAGCCACGGCACCAAAACGCCGGTGCAAACGGCGGGCAGCAGCCACCGTTCGTGGAGCCGAGCGTCGCATCCGACGCACAGATCACTCCGCCAGAAGCGAGCCAGAGTTATGGCGAGCCGCCGGGGCATCCGGCCGAGACGCGGCACGAAGACACAGCACGCGCGCCCGAGCAGGAGTTCCGACAGCCCCAGTCCCGTGAGCCCGAATTCCGCGCACCGGAGCCACGCGAGCCGGAATTCCGTGAGCCTGAGTTCCGCGCACCGGAGCCACGCGAGCCGGAGTTCCGTGAGCCTGAGTTCCGCGAGCCCGAGTTTCGATCTCCTGAACCGCGCGTGGAGACGCCGGCCGAGCAGGGCTTCGAGCCGCCGCGCGACACCTGGTCGCCTCCGCCCGAGGAGCCGAACCGTCGCGACGAGTTCCGCGAGCCCGCAGAACCGGCCGGCGAGTCTCCGGCGGATGGTCCCGACGACCGGCGACCGAACTAGCCCACGGGCTCGCTCGGCGGCGCCGGCGGCGGTGTCCGTCGCAGGTGCTCGATGAGGCCCGCGGCAGCCTCCTCTACCAAGTCGAGCACGTGCTCGAAGCCCGTGCTGCCGCCGTAGTACGGGTCGGGCACCTCGTGCCGTTTGAGGTGCGGCGCGAACTCGAGGAACAGACGCACGCGCGCTCGGTACTCGACGGGACAGGCCTCGAGCAGGAACGCTCGGTTCTGCTCATCCATCGCGAGCACGAGCTCGAAGTGCTCGAAGTCCGTGATCGTCACTTGCCGCGCGCGTAGCCCTTTGAGATCGACACCGCGGCGCTCGGCCGCACGGCATGCGCGCGCGTCGGGCGCGTCGCCCGCGTGATAACCGTGCGTGCCGGCCGAGTCCACTTGCACATCGAGCTCGGGCGCACGTTCGGCGAGCAGTTTCTTGAGCACGCCTTCGGCCGTCGGCGAGCGACAGATGTTGCCCATGCAGACGAACAAGATGCGCCGCTCGGCGAGGCGCTCGGGCGCCTTCACGCCGACGGCACGCGCGGCCGTGCGTTTGAGGTTGGCGAGAAACTCCTTCATGACGCTCAAACGGTTCGCGGCGAGCGCTCGAGATAACGGCGGATCTTGTCGAGATCATCCTGCGTCTCGACGTGCGGAGACGGCGGCTCCGCGGCGTTCGCGACGATGATCTTGAGGCCGAGCCACAGCGCGCGCAGTTGCTCGAGCCGCTCGATCTCCTCGAGGGCGCACGGCGGCGCGGCACTGATCACCTTCAAGCTGCCGACGCGATAGGCGTACAAACCGATGTGCCGCCGCGCGGCTGGTTGGCCGCCGTCGCGCGGCCACGGAATCGGCGCGCGGCTGAAATAGAGCGCCCACTCGTCTTTGTCCGTAACGACCTTGACGAAATTCGGATCCTGAAACTCGGCCTCGGACCCGAGCGGCGCGGTCAACGTCGCGATCGCGGCCTGCGGATGCCAGCCGAGCAGCCGCGCCGTCTGCGCGATGCAAAGCGGCGAGATCAGGGGCTCGTCGCCCTGCACGTTGACGACGATCTGCTCGTCCACCCAAGCGAACCGTCGCGCCAACTCGGCGATGCGGTCGGTGCCGTTCGCATGCTCCGTCGCCGTGAGCTCGACGCGCGCGCCGAACTTGCGGCACGCCGCGACGATGCGCTCGTCGTCAGTGGCGACGATGACCTCGCTCGCGCCGCTCTGCACGGTCTGCCGGTACACCCATTCGATCATGGGCTTGCCCGCGATGTCCTTGAGCGGCTTGCCGGGCAAGCGCGTCGAGCCGTAGCGCGCCGGGATCACGGCGATGAATCCCGTCGTCACGTGCGCGCTCCGAGGTCGCGCAGCACGAGCCGCATGAGCCGCGCCGTCATGTCAGCGTCGAATTGCAGATCGACCACGACGCACCAAATCCCGTCGAGCTTGAGACGCTCGCATTTTACGGCGTCCTTCTCCGTGATGAGCACGGCGCCGGGCTCTTCGAACGTGAGCTCCTTCTCGCCGATGTCGGCGTGGTCCTCGAGCGGATGGGCGACGACGTCGAGGTCCGCGTCCTCGAGCAGATCGAAGAACCGTTGCGGATTGCCTATGCCGGCGACGGCGTGCACCTGGTCGGCGCGAAACGATTCGAGCGTGCGCGTGGACTTGTCCTTGAGGTTGTATATCTGGGTGACCACCGCCTGCGCGCGAAACACGCCCGCATGCCCCCACGTGCCGCCGTTGACGACGATGGCATCGACCTCTTGGAGCCGCCGCGAGGGCTCGCGCAGCGGCCCGGCGGGCAAACAGAGCTCGTTACCCATGCCACGCACGCCATCGACGACGGCGATCTCGAAGCGACGCGCGAGCCGATAGTGCTGCAAGCCGTCGTCCGCGAGCACGACGTCGACGCGCGTATCCTTGACGAGCTTCTCGACACATGCAACGCGATCGGGCCCCGCGACGACGGGACAACCCGTGCGGCGCGCGAGCAGGACGGGCTCGTCGCCGACCGCGTAGGGGTCGCTGTCGGCAGTGACCGTTTGCGGCCACTGCGTACTTTTACCGCGATAGCCGCGCGTCACGATCCCGACGCGCCGCCCGTGTTTCTTGAGCTGATCCGCGAGCCAAATGACGAACGGCGTCTTGCCGGTGCCGCCGACACTCACGTTGCCGACGACAATCACCGGAACGGAGGTCTCGACGACCTGCCGCCAACCGCGCGCATAGGCCATGCGCCGCAGCCGCGCCAGCGCGAGGTAGAGCAGCGAGACGGGCCACAGCACCCAGCGTACCGGGCTGCGGCCGTACCAGACACTGCTCAAGAACCGCGCGACGGACGGTGCGGACACGGGCATCAACCTGCGAACTGCATGCGATACAACGACGAATAGTAGCCGCCGCGCGCCAAGAGTTGCGCATGCGTGCCGGTTTCCACGATCTCGCCGGCACGCAGCACGACGATGCGATCGGCGTTCTCGATGGTCGAGAGCCGATGCGCAATCACGAGCGTCGTGCGCCCGCGCATGAGATGCGCGAGCGCCGCTTGGATGCGACGCTCGGACTCGGTATCGAGCGCCGAGGTCGCCTCGTCGAGGATGAGCACGGGCGCGTCCTTGAGCAGCGCTCGCGCGATCGCGATGCGCTGCCGCTGGCCGCCCGAAAGCAGCGCGCCGCGCTCGCCGATGCGCGTGTCCAGGCCTTGCGGCAGCGCCGCAGCGAACTCGGCGACGTAGGCCGCTTCGGCCGCTTTCTCGATCGCGGCCCGCGGCGCCTGCGCGAGCGCGCCGTAGGCGATGTTGTTCGCCACGGTGTCGTCGAAGAGCACGACGTCTTGGCTCACGAGGCTGATCTGCCGGCGCAGGTCGCGCAGCGTGTAGCGGCGCACGTCCTCGCCGTCGAGGAGCACGGCGCCTTCCTGCGGATCATAAAACCGCGGCAACAGGCTCACGAACGTCGACTTGCCGCTACCCGACTGGCCGACGAGCGCGACCGTGGCCCCGGCGGGGATCTCGAGGCTCACGTCGCGGAGCGCCGGGGCGTTGCCGGCATCGTAGCGGAACGACACGCCGCGATAGGCGACGTCGCCGCGCGCGCGCGCGATCGTTTTCGTTCCTGTGTCGGTCTCGCCGGGCTGATCGAGAATCTCGAACAAGCTGCCGGCCGCAGCGATGCCCCGCTGGACGACCGTGTTGATGTTGATGAGTCGCTTCAGCGGCGCGAACAGCATGCCCATCGCCGCGATAAAACCGAGGAACGAGGACGCGTCGAGGTCAGAGAAGGAGAAATACATGACGGCCGCGACGCCGAGCGCGACGGCGTACTGCGTCAGGCCGTCGCCGAGCGCGTGCACGGCGACGAGACGCGTGTGCAAGCGGAAGTTGCGCGCGTTGACGTCGTGGAACTGCCGGCGCTCCTGCTCCTGACCCTCGAACACCTTGACGACGCGATGGCCATGCAACGACTGCTCGGTGAGCTTCGTGACGTCGCCCATCGAATGCTGAATTCGCGCGCTGTAGCGGCGCAAAGCGCGGCTCATGGCACCAACCACGAGCGCGATGACCGGCCCGACGACGCCGATGAGCAACGTCAACTGCGGGCTCATGCCTACCATCACCGCGAGCAGAAACAGGATCGCGATCGTGTCGCGCAGCACGATCACGATGGCGGTCGAGATGGCCTCGGCCACCTGCTCCGTGTTGTACGTGAGCCGCGAGATCAGCACGCCCGAAGACCCCTGATCGAAGTAGCGCGCGGGCAATGCCAAGTAGTGCCCAAACACCTCGCTACGCAGGTCGCGAATCACGGATCGGCCCATCCACGCC
>DATFFV010000538.1:0-2172 GCA_035249885.1 Gammaproteobacteria bacterium
CCGTGACATAGGCACGCGCTGCCGCGCTCGGACGACCGTCACCGAACATGTCGAGCGGCACGCAGCTCGCATCGGCGACGGGCGCTCCACCGCCCGCGATCACGAGGCCCGGAAGCGCCGTCGGCGAGCAGACGGGCTGGCCTTGCGGCCCGACGACGACGTTCAGGGCGTTGACGAAGTTCTGCTGGATCAGCGACGTGCCGAAGTAGTCGGCATCGGTGCGCCCATCGTTGACGTAAGCCTCCCAGTCGAAATTCCGGCCCGCGGCCTCGAACTCGCCTTCGAGCCCGGCGACGACGCGGGCGATGTCCGTTGTGGCGCTCGAGTTGTTCGTGACGAGATCGCGCGAGGCCTTCGCGAGCCGGAACTGCATGGCGCCCACGCCCGCGAGCGTCGCTTGCGCCTGCGGAGTCAGCATCGGATGAGTCGCCGGGAACGTCAGCAACCCGCTCGTGGCGCCGAACAGCGCCGAGTTGTACATCCATTGGTCGACCAGCTCGGTGCTGTCGGCCGTGTAGTACGTGCCTTCGACGAATACGTTCATGGCGTCGGTGACTCGGAAGCGCATCGTGGTGTTGAACGTCTTGCGCTCGACATCGGACGTGAGCTGACCGGCTTCGACGAGGTGGAGACCGTCGCCACCGCTCGCATCCACGGCGGAGAAAGGAGTTCCCGGATCGTACGGCACGAGATTACCGCTTGGATCGAATCCCAGAACGACGTCGCCGGCGGGGCCGAAGCCTCCCGGGATCAGGTTCGAGGATCCGGCACGGAACGGTCCGCTCATGGGCGAGATCAGGCCGCCGAACGGCGTCGTCCAGATGCGGCGATCGCGGATCAGCACGCCGTTCGATATGCCGTCGTCAGCGCCGGTATTGAACGGGATGTTCGGATCGTAGCGGCCGTCGTTGGCGGGCGTGCGCTGCGGAAAGAGCGCGGCCATTACGGCGGCGGACGGATTGGTCGCGTTGAGGTAGCCGGCGTCAAAGAAATCGCGTTCCTTCTGGAGTACGCCGTCGACCCTGTCGTAGGAAAGGGCGAACGTGACGTTGCCGCGGTCGTCGTTGCCGAAGTTGATACCGAACAGCCCGCTCGCGTTGTAGCGGTCGCCGGGGCCGTGCTCGCTGGTGCCGTAGCTCGCCGCGTACTCCATGCCCTCGTAGTCTGTGCGCGTGATCACGTTCACGACGCCGGCGATTGCATCCGCGCCGTAAGTCGGGGCTCCGCCGATCGCGAGGTTCTCGACGCGCTCGACGAGCGCCGTCGGCACGGCGTTCAAGTCGACCTGGATGCCGGGTGCGGCCGGTCCGAACAGTGTCGGTGGATTGCTGGCCACGAAGCGCCGCCCGTTGACGAGCGTGAGCGTGCGATTCGTGCCGAGCCCGAACCGGTTCGCGAAATTGACGCCCGTGCCAAACCCAGCCTGGTTGCCCTCCGGCGTGGCGCCGACTCCGAACCCTGGAATCTCGTTGAGCGCGTCCGCCACGTTCGTCAAGCCGCGGAGGTCAATGTATTCCTTGCTGACGACCGTCGCAGGCTCCAGCGTGTCGAAACCCGCGCGGCGGATGCGGGAGCCCGTGACGAGAATCTCTTCGGTTTCCTGCGCGTAAGCCGGCAGGGCGCTCGCGGCCGCTACGGCTGCCGCAAGCAGGCCGAGCTTCCCCGTTGCACGCGTTAGCTTGATGTTGGTCGACATGCAAATGCCCCCAAGTACAGGTTGTTACGCCTCTGCATACCTTTCTACGACAGGTGGTGATTATAGGACCACTCGCCGAGTCGACGAACGATATCCCGCGCCCGAGGGCGCGATAGCTCGCGTGGCGTAGCGCGTGCGCCACACGTTGGTCATCCCGCGCGCTTGGGGGCTGAGTGCTGAACCAGCGGCGGCCGAGCGTTACGGGGCAGCCACGCCGATCGTGATGCCGCGCAGCGCTCGCGCGTCGCCGGGCAAGGCCGTGCGGCCGGCCGGGTGGCCGCTCTCGCGCACGAAGAACGCGACGATGCTCGCGTAGGTCGCGGGCGTCAAGCCGCCGGCGTTGGCCGGCGGCATCGCGAGCGAGACGTCTTGGTACACGTCGCCGAGCGTGCCACCGCCCCACTTCGCCGCGAAGTTCGCGCCCGTGTAGTTCGCGGGCTCGTGACACGCACGGCACTCCTGCTCGAACAGCTGCT
>DATFFV010000539.1:0-6737 GCA_035249885.1 Gammaproteobacteria bacterium
AAGGACATTCACTACGGCCTGCTCGTCGGCGCGCGGCCGCGCGGCCCCGGCATGGAGCGCAAGGACCTGCTGCTCGCGAACGCGCAGATCTTTTCGGCGCAGGGCAAAGCGCTCGATGCCGTCGCCGATCGGCGCGTGAAGATCCTCGTCGTCGGGAATCCCGCGAACACGAACGCCCTGATCGCGCGCGAGAACGCCAAAGGTCTCGACCCGCGCAACTTCACTGCGATGACGCGCCTCGATCACAACCGCGCGAAAGCGCTTCTCGCTGCGAAGGTCGGCGGTCACGTCAGCGAGGTCCGCGGCGCGATCATCTGGGGCAATCACTCGGCCACGCAGTTCCCCGATCTCGCGCACGCGACGATCGGCGGCACGCCGGCGCTCACGAAGGTTTCGCAGAGCTGGTATCGCGACGAGTTCATCCCCACGGTGCAGCAGCGCGGCGCCGCGATCATCAAGGCGCGCGGCGCCTCGTCGGCGGCCTCGGCCGCGTCGGCGGCGATCGATCACGTGCGCGACTGGGCGCTCGGCACGGCCGGCGACGATTGGGTCAGCATGGCCGTCGCGTCCGACGGCAGCTACGGCATCGCCGAAGGCGTCGTGTACTCCTACCCCGTGCGTTGCGTGCGCGGCGACTACCAGATCGTCCAAGGGCTCGCGGTCGACGAGTTCGGCCGCGGCAAGATGGCGGCGACCGACGCGGAGCTGCGCGAAGAGCGCGCCGGAGTGAAAGACCTGCTGTAGCGGCCGTAAGCGCCGCGCCGGGCGCGACCCGCTACCGACTGATCTCAAGGAGTCGCGATGGCAACGGTGATTTGGCTCGTGCTCCTGATCGGGGTCCCGCTCGCCCTGGCTTATCGGCGCACGGACCTCAAGACGTCGACGGCCGTGCTCGGCGCGCTGCTCGTCGCGTATTGGCTGTTCGGCGACGGCGGCGCGTTGTGGAACATCGTGCTGCTCGCCTTGTTCGCGCTGCTCGCCGTTGCCAACGTCGAAGCCGTGCGCCGCGACAACTTCACGCGGCGGCTGTTCGCTATCTACAAGCGCATGTTGCCCAGCATGTCGAGAACCGAGCAGGAGGCGCTCGAAGCCGGCAGCGTCTGGTGGGACGGCGAGCTCTTCACGGGCATGCCCGACTGGCGGCGCCTGCGAAGCCTGCCGCCCCCGAAGCTCAGCGCGGAGGAACAGGCGTTCCTCGACGGGCCGACCGAGGAGCTGTGCAAGCTGCTCGACGATTGGCAGATCACGCACGAGCTCGCCGACATGCCGCCGCACGTCTGGCAGTTCATCAAGGACCACAAGTTCTTCGCGATGATCATCCCGAAGGAGTACGGCGGATTGCAGTTCTCGCCGCTCGCGAGCTCGATGGTCCTGGCGAAGCTGGCATCGCGCAGCGCCGTCGCATCGTCGACGATCGGCGTGCCGAATTCGCTGGGCCCCGCCGAGCTCTTGCTCCACTACGGCACCGACGAGCAGAAGCAACGTTGGCTGCCGCGGCTCGCGAGCGGCGACGAGATCCCGTGCTTCGCGCTGACGTCGCCGCGCGTCGGCTCCGACGCAACGGCGCTCGTCGACAGCGGGACGGTAAGCAACGGCACGTGGGAAGGCCGCGAGATCGTCGGCATCCGCTTGAACTGGGACAAGCGCTACATCACGCTCGCGCCGATCGCCACGGTGCTCGGGCTCGCGTTCAAGCTTTACGACCCCGAGCACCTCATCGGCGACGTCGAGGACTACGGCATCACGGCCGCGCTGATCCCGACGAACCTGCCCGGAATCGAGATCGGGCGAAGGCACTTGCCGATCGACATCCCGTTCCAGAACGGGCCGACGCGCGGCCGCGACGTGTTCGTGCCGCTCGACGCGATCATCGGCGGCACGAAGATGGCGGGCCAAGGTTGGCGCATGCTCGTGCAGCAGCTCGCCGTCGGCCGCAGCATCGTGCTGCCGAGCAACGCGCTCGGCGGCGCGCAAGCGGCCCTCTACGCGACGGGCGCGTACGCGAAGCTGCGCCGGCAATTCAACCTGCCGATCGGCAAATTCCACGGCGTCGGCGAAGCCATCGCACGCATGGCGGGCAGCGTCTACATCATGACGGCCGCGTCGCGCGTCACGTGCACCGCGATATCGAACGGCGAGAAGCCCGCCGTGCCGTCCGCGATCCTCAAGTACCACAACACCGAGCTCGGCCGGCAAGTCGCGAACGACGCCATGGACGTGCACGGCGGCAAGGGCATCATGCTCGGCCCGAAGAACTACCTCGCGCGCGGCTACGAGGGCGTGCCGATCGCGATCACCGTCGAGGGCGCGAACATCTTGACGCGCAACCTCATCATCTTCGGCCAGGGCGCGATTCGCTGCCATCCGTTCGTGCGCGCCGAGATGGACGCCGCGCACGATCCCGACCCCGAGGCCGGCCTCGCCGCGTTCGATCGTTTGCTGTTCAAGCACCTGGGCTACGGGCTGTCGAACGCCGCGCGCTCGCTCGTCATGGCCGTGACGCTCGCGCGCTTCACGGACGTGCCCGTCGGCGGGCCGACGCGTCGTTACTACCAGCACATCAACCGCTACAGCGCGTCGTTCGCGCTGATCACGGACGCCGCGATGTTCACGCTCGGCGGCGAGCTCAAGCGTCGCGAGCTCATCTCGGCGCGGCTCGGCGACATCTTGAGCTACCTCTATCTCGCGTCGATGGTCTTGAAGCACTACCAGGACCAGAACGAGCCGCCCGACGACCTGCCGCTCGTCGAGTGGGCGTGCCGCACGCTGCTCTACAAGACCCAGGAGCAGTTCCACGGCTTGCTGCGCAATTTTCCGAACCGCTTCGTCGCGGCGATCTTGCGCTTCTTCATCTTCCCGCGCGGCCGCACGTACTCGGCGCCGTCGGACGAGCTCGGCCAGCAGATCGTCGAGCTCATCATCAATCCGACGCCGACGCGCGAGCGGCTTGCTGACGGCATCTACAAAGCCGTCGAGCCCGGCAATCAGATCGGCCTGCTCCAGCAGGCGATGGTGATCGCCGAGCAGGTCAAGCCGCTCGAGCGCCGCGTGTTCGACGCGCACCGCGCCGGCGAGATCAAAGCCGACGACATTCCGGGCCAGATCGACGAGGCCGAGAAGAAAGGCATTCTCACGCCAGCGGAGGCCGAGGCCGTGCGCGCGTTCGACCGGCGCATGCTCGACGTCACGGGCGTCGACGATTTCGATCCCAGCGATTTGCGCCGTCACGGCGCGTGACTGACTTTCGATCAAGGGGAGCTGCGATGAATTCCAGATTGCCGGCGAGCGCGCTCGCGCTCGGCTTTGTATTGACCGCGACGCTCGTGTGCGATGGCGCGCACGCACAGAGCAACGCCGTGGCGGCCATTCCGCGAGTCGTCACGACGACGCAGTCGCGCGCCGCGAGCTGCGACCGCGCCTGCCTCGAGGCATGGGTCGATCGCTATTTCGCGGCCGTCATCGCCGACGACCCGAGCGCCGTGCCGCTGGCGCCGAACGTGCGCTTCACCGAGAACGGCCAGGTGCTGCCGCTCGGCGAGGGCCTCTGGAAGAGCATGAAGGCCGCGGGCCAATACCGCCTACCCGTCACGGACCCCGAAGCGGGCCAGATCGCGCTCATCACGACCGTCGTCGAAGATCACGCCGACCCCGCGCGCGGCACGGCGGCGCTCATGGCGTTGCGGCTCAAGGTCGCCGACGGCCGGATCACGGAGATCGAGCAGGTGCTCGAGCGCAACGTCATGACCGCCGAGCGCGTCGAAGCGCTGGGCTCGCCGCGCGCGGCGTTCGCGACACCGATCCCGGCGAGCGAGCGCATGTCGCGTGCCGACTTGATCGCGACGGCCAACAAATATTTCACGGGCATGCAGCGCAACGACGGCAAGGGCGACTACCCGTTTCATCCGCGCTGCGACCGCATCGAGAACGGCAACCGTTCGACGAACGCGCCGACGCCCGAGGGCCAGACGCGCCCCGACCCGAAGACGGCGACGGGCTATTCCGGGCAATGGTCGTGCCTCGAGCAGTTCCAATCGGGGCTTCTCTATTTCGTCTCGCGCATCCGCGACCGCCGTTACGTGGCCGTCGACCGGGAGCGCGGCGTCGTCGCGGCGTTCGCGTTCTTCGACCACATGGCCGGCAGCACGCGCAACTTCACTCGCCCCGACGGCCGCCCGCACACGGCCGGCCCCGTGCAGCCGTGGACCTGGGAGATCCTCGAGTTCTTCAAGATCGAGAACGGCCAGCTCGCCGAGATCGAAGCGTTCCTCACGCGCCCGCCGTACGGAATGCTGTCCGGATGGAGCACGTGGGAAGACGGGATGTCGGACGAGATCCAGGACGTCACGGGGTATCGCGAGCGCTAGGCTTTCCGTTTGCGGATAACTCGCTGAAGCGCGCACATTCGCGCTTGTCGGCGACTTGTGGGCCCGTGCTAGGCTCGAAGCCATGAGCAACCCGCTCAAGCGCGGCGCGAGCTACGCAGACCTCTGCGCGGTGCCCGAGAATTTCGTCGCCGAGATCATCGGCGGCGAGCTCTACACCAGTCCGCGTCCCGCGATACCGCACGCTCACGCGGCCTCCGTGCTCGGCATCGAGCTCGGCGGCCCGTTCCATCGCGGGCGCAACGGGCCCGGTGGGTGGGTGTTGCTCGACGAGCCCGAGCTACACTTCGGCGACGACGTGCTCGTGCCGGACCTCGCGGGCTGGCGCCGCGAGCGCATGCCGACGGTGCCCGCCGCGGCGCATGTGACACTCGCACCCGATTGGTTGTGCGAAGTGCTGTCGCCGGCCACGGAGCGCATCGATCGAGTCAAGAAGCTCGCGGTCTACGCGCGCGAAGGCGTGGGTCACGTGTGGTTGGTGAACCCGGTCCTCGAGACGCTCGAAGTGCTGCGCCTGGAATCACAGCGGTGGTCGCTGCTCGCGGAGCACGAAGGCGAGGCCAGGGTTCGCGCCGAGCCGTTCGACGCCATCGAGCTCGAGCTTGGGGCGCTGTGGAAGTAGCGCAGACCGCGAGCTTGCGGCTCGAGGAGCGCCGCCAGATCATGTAGCTCGTCGATGCCTTCATCGAGCGCGGCCAGTTGAAGCGGCGCGCCGGAGCGAGCACCGGCGGCTAAGGAAGGAGAGCGTCATGCAGACACATTCTGCGAAGCAGCAGGCCATCGAGGCGATCGAGCAGCTCCCCGACAACGTCGCGCTGGACGAGATCGTCTACCGGCTCTACGTGCTCAACAAGGTTCACCAAGGGCTCGACGACGTCGACGCGGGCCGCGTCGTCTCGAGCGAAGCGCTCGCCGCCGAGATCGAGCAGTGGTAACGCGGGGATGGTGATCTGGACGGCGCGCGCGCGTGCTGACCTTAAAGCCAACCACGACTACATCGCTAAAGACTCACTGATCAACGCCAAGCGCGTCGTCCGCGAGATGCACCGCAAGGCCGCGGGCCTCGCCGAGACGCCGCACCTCGGGCGCGTCGTGTCCGAGCTCGAGGATCCCGACATCCGCGAGATCCCCGCTTACTCCTGGCGTCTCATCTACCAGCTGCGCGACGCCCGCGTGTTCGTCCTCACCGTCATCCACAAGCGACGACAGCCGGGCGCGGCCGATATCGCCTAACCTAAAGACGCCCGCTCTAGTGCAACATGCGATACAGCCAGTCACCTCGATAACAGACGAAGACCGCCTCGACGCCATCGTACGAAGAGACGATGACTTCTTGAGAGATGCTAACGCTTGGGCCAGGTTTGTCGGGCGCAGAGACGAGCCGGAATTCGTTAAGCCGAAGATCTGCGCGCGATTCAAGCAAGAGACCACCGGGGTAGTTCCAGTAGTCAACTCTGGCAGGACAACCGCCGAACAGTCGTTCACTCGGTCCTTTGATCAGTAGCAGGTACTGAGCTCGACCCGCTCCCGATTTCTGGCACCAAAGAGCAGCGCCTTCTTCGTCGACCGCCAAAGCTGGGGCGAAGTATGCATAGGGAGGATTAATCGGACCAGGTCGTTCAAAAAAACCGTCTATCGGCTCGCATCCCTGATCCTGCGCATACTCGACCAACTCTCGTGGCATGGTCAGTGTCTCTGCGGCTGCCAAGGTTGCAAGCAGTAGCGTGGCAGCGGTCGTGATCTGCGTGGACGTACACGAAATCGCTCCCCGTCACCACACCGCCCGAGAACGTTCTTTCGGACTGCGTGAGCGGGAGAGAGTCGAGCCATAAATGGTCGCGCTCGCCGATTTTGGCGCCCGCGCTGCTGTAGACCGTCTCGCCGAGGAGCTCGCCGCCTGGGCCATAGTGATAGATGAACGTGCGTTGCGCGCCCGTGGCCTCGATCTTCTTGATCCGTTGGCCTTGGCCGTTGTAGACGAAAGTCGCTTTGAGCGCCGCGCCCACATACGCCTCGAGCTGGCGGTTGTGCGCGCCATAGGTGAACGAGAGGTTCTCGGCCGGGTTGCCGAGCGTGTTGCCAGTCGCATCGAGGCTGATCGTCTGGCCATCATGTGTGGCCATACGGTTCGAGTTGGCCGTGTAGGTCAACGTCTGCGTGGCCGCGCCGTGGGTGCGGGTCAAACGGTTGCCGACGGAGTCGTACGGTCGAAAAAGTTCGGCCGGAGAGTCTTCGAACCGGACCCGCTGGGGCACGGAGCTCCTTGTGCTAAAGTGCCGGAAAACAAAGGCTCCAAGGGGAAACCAGCCATGCTCACCCGTTGCGCCGTGGTCCTGCTGTGCCTATCGCTCGTAG
>DATFFV010000540.1:0-4257 GCA_035249885.1 Gammaproteobacteria bacterium
GCGCGCTCGCCGCGCTGCTTTCGGCCTTCCTCGACGCGCTCACCGTCACGGCCGTCGTCATCACGGCGGCCGCGGGCTTTTTCGGCGTCTACCACAAGGCGGCATCGGGCAAGCACTTCCACCATGCCGATCACGACGTCGCCAACGACGCCGAGGTCCGCGAGCTCGACCGCGAGGATCTCGAGCGCTTTCGCGCGTTCCTGCGCAGTCTCGTGATGCACGCCGTCGTCGGCACCGCGTTGGGCGGCGTCATGACACTCGTCGGCGAGCCCCAGAACGTGCTCATCGCGACGGTTGCGGGGTGGGACTTTGCGGAATTCTTCCTGCGCACGCTCCCGGTGTCTGCGCCCGCGTTCGTCGTCGGGCTCACGACTTGCTTCCTCGTCGAGAAGCTGCGCTGGTTCGGCTACGGCACGGAGCTGCCGTCGAACGTCCGCGCCGTGCTCGAGGACTTCGCGCGTGCCGAGACGGAGAATCGCACGGCTCACGACCGGGCGCTGCTCGTCGTGCAAGCTATCGCGATGCTGTCCCTCGTTGCGGCCCTCGCGTTCCACGTCGCGGCCATCGGGCTCGTGGGGCTCGCGCTGATCGTCATCGCCACGGCTTTCGGCGGCGTCAACGAAGAGCATCGCATCGGGCACGCGTTCCAGGAGGCGCTGCCGTTCACGGCGCTGCTCGTCGTGTTCTTCGCGATCGTGGCCGTCATCAACGACCAACAGCTGTTCGCACCGGTCGTGGACTGGGTGCTGGCGCTGCCCCCGGCGACCCAACCGGCCACGTTCTATCTCGCGAACGGCGTACTCTCCGCGATCAGCGACAACGTGTTCGTCGCAACCGTCTACATCAGCGAGGTGGCCGGCGCGCTCGAGGACGGCACGATCGACCGCGAGCTCTTCGATGCGCTCGCCGTCGCGATCAACACGGGCACCAACCTGCCGAGCATTGCGACACCCAACGGTCAGGCCGCGTTCTTGTTTCTATTGACGTCGGCGTTCGCACCGCTCGTCCGGCTCTCCTACTGGCGCATGATCGTCATGGCACTGCCTTACACGATCACCGTTACGGCGACCGGGCTGCTCGCCGTAGCGCTCTGGCTCTGACGGCGCCGGCACCATGCGCCTTCTGAGGCAAAGAGGGCCGCTTGCGCGGCCCTCCGTGAGACGGGGTCTCTAAACCCAAAGGTTTGGAGTTGCTAAGCGCCTCGCCCTTGACGGCAGGAACGCTCACAAGACACTGAAACCCCAAGAATCTCACTAGACATGGGATCACCTCCTTTGGGCTGTTGAACCAGGCGCTAAGCGTCGCCTATCAGCCGGCCAAAACGCAAGAGCGTGGGCAGGGGCAGGAATTTGCTCCTGCAATCGCTGCACGCCGCCATCCATGGCGGCGGCAGGAATTGGCTCCTGCTATTCCTGCACGCCGCCATCCATGGCGGCGTGATAGGGTTCGCGCGTGGACGTCAAGGACAAGCTGCGCCAGCTCGGCCGTAACCGCGGCGTGCGCTACGCCGCATCGCTGCCGGAGCGCGTCGTGCGCTCGGCATCGGCGCTCACGGCGGGGACGGTGCGCGAAATCGCCATCGTCGCATTGCCGGTCGGCTTCCGCCGCGGGCGTCTGTATCGCAACCTCGTCGACGTCACGCTGCAGTTTCTCGTCGAGAACGTCGGCGGCGTGGCGAGCGCGGAAGCGAGCGAGAGCACGCTCAGCCAAGACTTTCTGCTGCGGCGCACGGCCGGCAACGGCATCGAGCTCATGGGGCTCGTCGCGTTTCGCGCATCGCCCGTGTGGGTGCTCGCGGCGCTCGCGGACCTGTCGGGCTTCGGCCGCGCACTGATTCCCGAGATCGCCGCGAGCCTCAAACAGGAAAATCTGCTGGCGCCCGACGCGTCGGTCGCAACGATGGAGCAACTGCTCGAAGGCCTCGAGCGCAGCTCCGCACAGCTCGCCGAGACCGTCAATGCGCCGCCGCTCGACGTCGCGGGACTGCGCCAAGAATGGAGCAAGATTACCGCCGAGGTGCGCCGCCTACCCGCTCCGCAACTGCCGAGCGCCGAAGGCGTGCGCGGGCTGTGGCGGGACTTGAGCACGACCGCGGAACGCGAGCAGCGGTCCGTCTTCGAGGTGTCGTCACTGCTCGCCGTGGCCGCGGTCAACGAGCTGCCCGAGCGCGCACGCGTGCTGTCGAAGACGGTCAGTATCGTGTTACGACACGGCGGCAATGCGTTGTCGGCGCCACTGCTCGAACACTATCGCCAGTCGCTCGCAGAGCTCCGCACGACCGGGTTCTTGCAGTACGGTGCGCGCCAGCTCAAGCCCTACGCGCAGGCCGCGCTCAACGCTTTCGCCCCCGAGCGCGAAACGCTCACCGGCAGCCTGCTCGACAAAATCTGAGGAGACCGAGTCGCAGTCAGGACCCGGCGCCGCGCTCCAGCATGCGCCCGGCCTCGATGAGCTTGGCCAGGGTGTTCCAGTTGCGGGCCGTGCCGACCGTATCGAGCTTGTTCTCGATGACCGCTCCCGAGAGCTTCGAGCGCCCGACGCCATTGGGGTAATAGAGATAGATCTCGACCCCGCGCAACTCGAGCATCTCTGGAAGCTTGGAGTCTTTGTGCCACTTGCCGAGTGCTGCTTGCGCCGCGGCAGCGGGCACCCTCGCGAGAAACATCACGTGCAGCTTAGCGTTGTCTGCACGCGGCGAAAGCACGGGTCCGCGCTCAACGAGACTCTCGATCTCAGCGAGCGTGCGTAAAAGCACTTCGACGTGCACCCCGAGCTGGCGCTCGATCTCCTGCATGATTCGCTTGACGAGCTGGTCGCGGTCCTTGAGTCCGCTGCGAAACACCACGTTGCCGCTCGCGAGCAACGTGCGTACGTCCTTGAGTCCCATGGACTCGTAGACGCGTCGCAGCGCGTCCATCTTGATCACGCTGGTGCCGCCGACGTTCACGGCGCGCAGCATCGACACGTATACCGTCATCGGGACAGGTCATCGCCTCGGGCGAGGCCGCCACAGTACGAATCTTTGCTGGCTCGCGCTAGTCGCGTGGGTTCGTCAGGCTGCGGGTTCGAACCCGCGCGCACGCACGTGCGCGACGAGCGCGTCGCGCAACAGGCCCCATTTGCGCAACGGGCCGATGCGGCCTAGCTCGCGCGCTTGCTCTCGCGCTATGTGGTCGATCGTCGCAATGCGGTAGCGCGAACGGGCCTGAGCAACGGTCCCGCGCGCGCGCATGGCGGCAGCGAGACCCGGCGCGAGATCCGCGCCTTGCACCTCGACGACGACCAGCTCGTCGACCCAGCTCTCGGCCACCCAGAGATCGCCCGCGTGCACGGGCCCGGCCCGCAAACGGCCCACGACGGCCTGCGCGGGGTAGTAGGCGACATCGGCCTCGGCCTGCGCGCGCATCGCCGTCTCGAACAGAGCCCGTAGCGCATCGCCCTCGAGCACGGCCGGATTGTGGCCGAGCACCTCGCCGACGCCGAGCGGTCGCTCGCCGTCCATCGTCACGTTGATGAAGGCGTGCAGGTGCGGCTCACCGCGAAAGTGAAACACGGCTGCGGGTCCTTCGAGGCGGAAGATCTGTGACGGGCCGTCACCTGCACGCCGGCCGCCCTCGAAGTCTTCGTCGTAGTCGGCGAAGTGGAGAGCGTCGACGCCGCCGTTACGTTCGAGGCATTGCCACGCGTAGGCGGCCGCATCGTCGGCGTACGTCCCGAGAATCCCGGCGACGAGCGCGCGCGCCAACGCGCGCTTCCCAAGCGCGAGGTCGGCGACCGGCACACCGTCGAATCGGCCCGCCGCCCCCTGCACGCCGATGTTGACCTGGGCCGGCGCACGCGCGACGCGCACTTGCGCGCGCTCCGCGGGCGTCAACGCAGCCGCGAGCCCCTGCGCGGCTTCGAGCTGGTAGCGATACGTGTTGTTCGGCAGCCCGACGCGTCCATTGCCACGTTGATCGCCGTACACCTGCGGGCCGCCGAATGCGGCGCCTTCGGGGCCCACGCTGCCGAGGCGCAGGTTGAGATGCACGCCCGACAACGACAATTGGTAGGCGCCGACGCGTGGATCGCCGCACACGGCGAGCTGCATCATGTTGACGCCCATGAAACGCGTGGAGTCCTGGAACGGAACGCGGCCGCGGCCGGCGTCGGACAAGCCCGCCTGCATGACATCCGTGAGCAGGCGCCGAGTGTCCCAGTCGAGCGCGGCGGCGCTCACCGTGAGCCCGCCGAGCCGGAGGCCGCGATTGTGGTACT
>DATFFV010000541.1:0-3733 GCA_035249885.1 Gammaproteobacteria bacterium
AGCACCTGCCCCAATGCCGATCATCTGTTCAACACCTCGGTGGACACCAACTCCACCGCTACGAACGCGCTGGCCTTCGTCACCGTCACGCGCACCTGCCCCCGCTCGGCCGTGTCGATGACGAATGGACCGTCGGGCAACGGACGTTCCGGCACGCCGGGGACTTGGGCCGCGAGAAAATGGGGAACGAGGCAGAGTGCGAGGGCAGCGAGCCGAATGCGGATGAGCACGATGCGAGACTCCGAAGTAGACGGTCGTGGAGGGAGGGTTGGAGCGGGGCTGATTGTCGCAGAACGACGTGCCTGCCGGCATCCGCGGTGTTTCCTGGCTCGAGTCGGCGCGCTCAGGCGGCCGGCGAAGCTCGCTTCCTCGGTCTGCCGCGCGGTCGATGCCGTGAGAGGGGCGCGGTGAATGCCGCGTCGCTCGGCCGAGATTCCTCGATTCGGTCGGCGAAAGGATTGCGCACCGTCACCGTGCCGCAGGTCCACCCGTGTTGGAGATCCTCCGACAGCAGCACCTCGCAGTTCTGAAGCTGCGCGGCCGCGACGATCATCGAGTCCCACCAGGAAAGGGCATGCCGTCGTTCGATCTCGCGCGCCCTCTCGAGCAATGGTCTTCTGCGGCGACGAGAACGTTCGTGTCAACGAAGACTGCGACGGTCATATAGGTCTTCGCGACGCGGATACCGCGCACCGCTCTTCTTGAGACGCGCGGGTTGGCGAGACAGATACGAGCGCATCGCTTGCCGATACTCGCGGGACTCACGCATCGTTCTTTCGAGCAGCTCGCCGACGAAACGAGACAGGCTCATGTCTCGCTCCGCGGCGTGGTTGCGAGCCCACGCGGCGGTTTTTTCATCGAGCGTGATCGTGATGTTTTTCATGGGCCGATATTAACACGGGGTCCGTGTAATAAATTCGGTGGCCCGCTCGCGCAAAACGCGAACGCCGGTTACCTCGGCTCATTTGCAACAGCGTGTACTTGAGCCTTGGCGGCCGTGAGCTCGAAACGGACGCGCGTGCCGCTTGCCGTGCGGTCGAGCTCGATGTGGCTGCCGTGGAGCTCGAGGATTCGCCGCACGATTTGCAAGCCGAGGCCCGTGCCCGCGCGGCGTCCGCCGAGCGCCGACGGCGCGAACAGCGCGTCCATCACGTCCGCCGGGATGCCAGGGCCGTCGTCGCGCACAACGACCTCGACGCCGCCCTCGACCGCACGCAGCGCGATTGCGATCTCGCCGCCGGCGGGCGAATGGCGGATTGCGTTGTCGATCAAGTTCGTGAGCGCACGGTCGATCAGCCGTAACGAGCCCACGACGTTCGGCACGTTCGGGGGCACTTCCGTCGTGAGTCGCTGACGTCTCGCCGCCGCGAGCAGGCCGAGCTCCTGCACCACGTCCTGCACCACGTCGCCGAGCGAGAACGGTTCCTGCTCCAGGCTCGAGGCGTCGTGCTCGAGCCGTGTGAGCTCGAAGAGCTCGTGCGCCAGGCGCGTGACCTTGCCGCTTTGCTGGAGCGCCGTCTTTAGATACCGCTCGCGCTCGGCGTCGCTTAGGTCACGTTTGTGGGCGAGGGTCTCGAGGAAGCCGTGCAGGGACGTCAGAGGAGTGCGCAAGTCGTGCGACACGTTCGCGATGAGCTCGCGGCGCTCCTGATCCTGCCGCCGGAGCGTGCGCCACTGTTCACCGATTCGCTGCGCCATGCGGCGGAACGCACCCCGCAAGACTGCGATCTCATCACGCTCGTCGCGAGCGTCGGCCATCACCGGCACTCCGCCCGAAGCGACCCGGTCGACGTCGAGCTCGTGCATCGCGCGCGCGAGGCCGCGCAGCGGGCGAGTGATCTGCCTGAATGCGACGAGGCCGGCGAGCGCCGTCAGCAGCGCGATCACGGCCATCGAGCCCAGTGTGTTCTCGAGCACCTTGGTCGATGCGACGTCCGCCGCGAGCGCGTCGCGCGTCTCGCCCAGCAGAATCACGTAGATGTACCCCCACGAACGGCCGGCAAGCTCGAGCCGCGCGGCGTCGAAGACCTTGCGGCCGTTGGCGCTGCGCGGGTCGTCGCCAAGAATCGGCAGCGGTGCGCCCGCGAGTAGGCGCTCGATCGGCTCGACGGTGACTCGCTCGCGGAGAACGTGCCCCGAGGGAGCGGCGTGTCCAACGATCGTGCCCGTGCTGTCGAGCAGGTACACCTCGACGCTCGGGTTCACGGCCATGAGTTGGTCGAAGAGGATCGTCACGGCATCGGGCCGAAGGCCGTTCTCGTCCATGAACTCTGCGCTGTCGCCGATGTGCTCCGCGACATCGCTCGACAGTCGTTGCACGAGCTCTTGCTCGAGCAACCGGTTCGCGCGGACCGTCAGCCACGCCGCGGCAGCGCTGCTCGCGAGCAGCAACGCGCAGAGCACCAGCGACAGCCGCGCGGACAGCGTCAGCGGGATCACGGTTCGTTGCCTTCGGACGATAGTTTGTACCCGCGGCCCCACACCGTGAGGATGCGACGCGGGTTCGCGGGATCGACCTCGATCTTGGTCCGGATCCGGTTGATGTGAGTGTTGACCGTGTGCTCGTAGCCGCTGTGGCAGTGTCCCCAAACACGGTCGAGGAGCTCGCTGCGCGAGAACACTTTGCCGGCGTTGCTCGCGAAAAAGTACAGCAGATCGAACTCGCGCGGCGTGAGGTCTACGGGTTCGCCGGCGAGCTTCACCTCGCGCTCCAGCGCGAAGAGTGCGAGGTCGCCCAGCCGGATGGTGCCGGTCCCGGTGGAGGCGCGGGCGAGCGCGTCGACTCGCCGCAGCAGCGCACGCACGCGGGCGACGAGCTCGAGCACCGAAAACGGCTTCGCGAGATAGTCGTCGGCGCCGATCTCGAGACCGAGCACGCGCTGCATTTCGCTGCCGCGCGCGCTCGTGATGATGATCGGAAGGTAGCGTTCCATCGAGCGGGCGCGGCGGCACACCTCGAGACCGTCGGTGCCGGGCAGCATCAGATCGAGCACGAGCGCGTCCCAGACTTGTTGCTCGAGCAGCCTCAGTCCCGTGGTCCCGTTGGTCGCATGCTCGACCGAGTAGCCCTCGTCGCGCAGGTGCAGCGCGACGATCTCGGCGATGTCGGCGTCGTCTTCGACGAGGAGAACGCGTTTCGCGGCGGTCATGGGTGGATTGTCCGGCTACTCGGGGGGCGAAGTATCACGGAACGTTTAACTTTGCGTGAGGACTTCGGGACACGGCAGCGGCCACGATATCAGCCCGGAGGACGGACATGGATTCGACACGGCGTAGGTTGGTCGGTTCGTTGGCTTTGTTGGCGGTAGCCGGCCCGTTCGCTGGCGCGGCACGCGCCGCCGAGGTCTTCGAGGTCATCCATAGCGACGAGGAGTGGCTCGCGCTGCTCGGCAGGAATCGGTTCGAAGTGCTGCGCCGATCCGCGACGGAGCGTCCCCACACGAGCGCTCTGAACAACGAGCATCGGCAGGGTGTGTTCCAGTGCGCGGGGTGCGCGTTGCCGTTGTTCTCTTCCACGGTCAAGTTCGACAGCGGCACGGGATGGCCGAGCTTTTGGCAGCCGCTCGAGAATGCCGTCGGCACGACGATCGACCGGAGCTACGGGATGGTGCGCAACGCCGTGCACTGCCGGCGTTGCGGCGGCCATCTAGGCCA
Organism: Gammaproteobacteria bacterium; assembly: GCA_035249885.1. GTDB lineage: Bacteria > Pseudomonadota > Gammaproteobacteria > Steroidobacterales > Rariloculaceae > FEN-1219. The sequence goes on from DATFFV010000541.1 coordinate 3,655, forward strand.
CGTCTTCGACGACGGGCCGAGACCGACGGGTCTGCGGTACTGCATCAACGGGCTCGCCCTCGCGTTCGTGCCGGCGTGA
>DATFFV010000542.1:0-2304 GCA_035249885.1 Gammaproteobacteria bacterium
GGCGGCCGCCGTCGACTCGGCGCGGCCCTGGGCTTGGTCGGCCGCTTCCTCGGAGGCGAGGCGCTCGGCCCGCAGCGACACCAGGCGCTCGGCGTCGCGCTTGGCGACCGCGGCGACGACGCACGCTTCGCGCGCGCGCGAGCGCGAAGCCAACGCTTCGCGTTGCGCGAGCGTCAGCTCGGCTCGGACGTCGTCGTTCCAGAGCTCGAGCAGCAGGTCGCCGGCGGCCACGCGTTGGCCGTCCTTGACGGGTAGCTTGGCGATCTGGCCGGCCGCGGACGGCGACAGGCCGGCGCGACGGCACGCGTCGACGGTGCCGGCGCGCGTGTTCGCGACCGTGGCCGACACGGGCCCGCGCTCGGCCGTCACGAGCGTCACCGGGACCGGCTTAGGACGCGTGAAGTACCAGGCGGCGGCGAGCGCGACGAGCGCCAGCGCCGCGATGATGGCGAAGCGCTTCATGGCCACCACATCTCAAGATGAAGGGGCGCAGTCTACCGGATTGGTGCGAGCGCCTACCAGGTACGGAACGCACCGGTGTCGAGGTGAACGAAGTTCGACTCCGCGTAATAGCCGACGCCGCCGCTGCGAAGCTTGATGGCCGCGTCGCGTAACGCGACGGTCTTGGCGCTCGTGAGCCGCACGTCGATCGCGCGCCCTTGGAGGTGCAGGCTGTTCTCGGCCACGCCGGTCGTCGCATGCCGCAACGCGGCATTCGTGCGCGGCGAGCGGTAGCCCGAGATGACCTCGAAGTTGCCGCGGCCGTCGAACGTCGTGAAGAGCTCGTGCAGCGCGTCGAGCAGCTTGACGTCGATGTCGTGGACCTGCTCGGTGCGAAAGTCGCGGAGATACCGGTTGATCTCGGTCAACGCAGCGGGAATCGGCTCGCCCTGCTCGCGGTAGGCGAGGCTGAGCTTCTCGCCCGTGTGAATGTGGTAAAACGACAGCCGATGCACGGCCGGCGCCGCGGCTGCGGCGACGGCTCGCGCGACGGGACAGAGGCCGGCGGCGGCGCCGAGCGAGGCCAGCACGAAACGGCGTCGACTTTCGAGCATCGAACCCCCCACTTTCAGCATTCCGGCATGGTCGCGCATGGCCGGTTCCGGCGCTCAGCACCGGTTCTCATTATTGGCGCGTCATTCCGTCAGGAACCGCTCGGCGTCCAGCGCCGCCATGCAGCCCGAGCCGGCCGACGTCACGGCCTGGCGATAGATCGGGTCGGCGACGTCGCCGGCCGCGAACACGCCCTCGACGCTCGTGGCCGTGGCGAAGCCGTGGCGCCCTGCGCGCGTCACGATGTACCCACCTTCCATCTCGAGCTGGCCCGCGAACACTCCGGTGTTCGGCGTGTGGCCGATGGCGATGAAGACGCCCTGCACGTCGACGGCGCGCGGCGCGCCGCTTTTCACGTGCTTCAAGCGCACGCCCGTGACGCCGCGCTCGTCGCCGATCACCTCGTCGAGCACGTGGTCGTAGAGGATCTCGACTTGTCCCAAGCGGCTTCGCTCGACGAGCTTGTCGATCATGATCTGCTCGGCGCGAAATTCGTCGCGGCGATGCACGACAGTGACTCGTGACGCGATGTTGGCGAGGTAGAGGGCCTCCTCGACGGCCGTATTGCCGCCGCCCACGACCGCCACGGGCTGGTTGCGGAAGAAAAATCCGTCGCAGGTCGCACAAGCCGACACGCCGCGGCCTTTGTACGCGTCCTCGGACTCGAGGCCGAGATACTTGGCCGAAGCGCCCGTGGCGATGATGAGCGCGTCGCACGTGTACTCGTCCTTGCCGCAGAACAACCGGAACGGGCGCGCGCCGAGCTCGACGCGATCGACCTGATTCATGATGAGCTTCGTGCCGAAGCGCTCGGCGTGGCGCTTCATGCGCTCCATGAGCTCGGGCCCCTGGACGCCGCGATCGTCGCCGGGCCAATTGTCGACGTCGGTCGTCGTCGTCATCTGCCCTCCAACCTCGACTCCCGTGATGAGCACGGGCGTGAGCGCCGCGCGCGCGGCGTACACGGCCGCCGTGTAGCCTGCGGGCCCGGAGCCGACGATGATGAGGCGGTGATGCTGAGCCATGCCCACTCCTTGGGTAAACGGGCCGTATGGTAGTGGAGGGCACTACTTCATCGCCACTTGGGCGCCACTTAGTCGCCGCGGTTCCGCTCTGGCATCATGCCGCCAGTGCTCACGACTCTCGTTCCGGGGTATCGCGCCATGCGCAGACACCGACAACTTGGATTGGCAGCCCGGGCCGCGTGGTGCGTCGCGTGGTCGGCGGCGGCGCATTACGCGCTTGCGCAGG
>DATFFV010000543.1:0-10079 GCA_035249885.1 Gammaproteobacteria bacterium
CGTGTTCTACTTCACGACGTGCGGCTGGATGATGTGGCACTGGCTCGTGTCGGCCCTCGCCTCGGGCGCGACCGTCGTGCTCTACGACGGCGCGCCCACGTACCCCGACGCCGGTGCTCTCTGGCGGCTCGCCGAGCGCGAGCAGATCAACGTGTTCGGCACGAGCGCGAAGTACCTTTCGGCGCTCGAGAAGTCTGGCTTCGTGCCGCGCAACGTCCATTCGCTGCCGGCGCTGCGCTCGATCCTCTCGACGGGCTCGCCGCTTAGCATCGCGAGCTTCGACTTCGTTTATGGCAACGTGAAGGAAGACGTGCAGCTTTCCTCGATCGCGGGCGGCACAGACCTCATCTCGTGCTTCGCGCTGGGCAATCCGCTGCTGCCGGTCCATCGCGGCGAGCTCCAGTGCCGCGGCCTGGGCATGAAAGTCGAGATCTTCACGGCCGACGGCCGCTCCGTGCGCGGTGAGAAAGGCGAGCTCGTCTGCACGGCGCCGTTCCCGTCGATGCCCGTGGGCTTCTGGAACGACGCCGACGGGCGCAAGTACCACGCCGCGTACTTCGAGCGCTTCCCGAACGTCTGGCATCACGGCGACTATGCCGAGCTCACGGCGCACGACGGCGTCGTGATCTACGGCCGCTCCGACACCGTGCTCAACCCCGGCGGCGTGCGCATCGGCACCGCGGAGATCTACCGCATCGTCGAGCAGTTCCCCGAGATCGCCGAGAGCATCGTCGTCGGGCAGGAATGGGGCGACGATACGCGCGTCGTGCTGTTCGTGCGGCTGCAGCCTGGCCATGCGCTCGACGCGGCGCTCGAGCGGCGGCTGCGCGACGAGCTGAAAAAACGTGCGAGCCCGCGTCACGTCCCTGCCAGGATCCTCGCCGTCGCCGACATCCCGCGCACGATGAACGGCAAGATCGTCGAGCTCGCCGTTCGTGAAGCCATTCATGGCCGGTCGGTCGGCAATCGTGATGCACTCGCGAACCCGGAAGCCCTCGCCTACTTCACCGATCGCCCAGAGCTCAAATCGTGACGAGCCCTCTCGCCATCTACCGCCGACGCGTGGAGCGCGGCGAACTTGCCGCGGACGCGGCGCAAGCGCGCGCCGTCGAGGCGCTCGAGCGACTCTATCGCGACTTGCTGCGGGCGCCGCCGAAGCGCGGACTCCGCCAGAGGCTCGCGAAGCTCGCAGGCAAACCGCGCGCGCCCACGCGTGGGCTCTATCTCTGGGGCAACGTCGGCCGCGGCAAGACATTCATGATGGACCTCTTCTACAACGCGCTGCCGCTCAAGGACAAACGCCGCCAGCATTTTCATCGCTTCATGGCGCACGTGCACGAGCGCCTCAAGAAGCATCGCAACGTCGACAACCCGCTCGAGCTCGTCGCCGATGAGATCGCCGGCGACACGCGCGTCATCTGCTTCGACGAGCTCGCCGTCACCGACATCGCCGACGCAATGCTGCTCGCAGGGCTGTTCGCCGGGTTATTCGCACGCGGCGTGACGCTCGCGGCGACGTCGAACATCGCTCCCGAGCAACTCTACAGCGGCGGCCTGCAGCGCCAGCGGTTCTTGCCGACGATCGCGTTGCTCAAGCAGAACTGCGAGGTCGTGCACGTCGACGGCGGCGTCGATTATCGCCTGCGCGCGCTCGAGCGCGCCGACGTGTATCAGACGCCGCTCGGTGCGACGGCCGAGCAACGCCTCGCGGAGTTCTTCGACTCGATCGCGCCAGACGAGGGCGATCAGGGCGGCGCGCTCGAGCTCCTCGGCCGGCGCGTCGACTATCGGCGCGCAGCCGACGGCGTCATCTGGTTCGAGTTCGAAGCTATCTGCGACGGCCCGCGCAGCAAGGACGACTACATCGAGCTGTCGCGTCTCTATCAGACCGTGCTCGTCTCGAACGTGCCGCGTTTCGATACGACGCTCGAGAACCAGGCGCGCCGCTTCATCGCGCTCGTCGACGAGTTCTACGACCGACGCGTCAAGCTCATACTCTCAGCCGCGGCCCGGGCCGGCGAGCTCTATCGCGGCGAGCGGCTACGCCGCGATTTCTTGCGCACGCAAAGCCGCCTCGAGGAAATGCAGAGTCACGACTATTTGGCCGAAGCGCACCGCCCGTAGGATAGCGCGCGGCGCTCAGCCGATTTTGCTGCGGACCTCGATGAGCTCGGGGAAGAAAGTGGTGTCGAGCGCCTTCTGGAGAAACTTCACGCCCGACGTGCCGCCCGTGCCGGCTTTCGCGCCGATGATGCGCTCCACGGTCTTCATGTGATGGAAACGCCACGACTGGAAGTTGATCTCGATGTCGACGAGCCTTTCCGAGACTTCGTACGCGGCCCAGTACTGGTCGGGATGCTCATAGATGGTCTGGAGCACGTCGACGACACCGGGATGATGCTCGTATATCTGCGTCCAATCGCGTTCGACGCGCGCCGCGGGCACGCGATGGCCGACGCGGTACAGGTAGCGCAGAAACTCGTCGTAGAGACCCGGCCGCTCGAGCGCCTGCTTGAGTTGCCGGTAGTACTCGAGGTGATGACTGAAGCGGCCGAGCACCGCGCGATCCTTGCGGCCTAGCTTGAACTCGAGCAGGCGGTACTGCGGCGATTGAAAGCCCGACGCCGTGCCGAGCGCATCGCGGAACGCCGCGTACTCCGTCGGCGTGAGCGTGGCGAGCACGGACCACTGATTGATGAGCTGGTGTTGAACTTGCTTGACGCGATTCAGAACCTTGATGCTGCGCGGCAAGTCGTCGTTCTGCAGACACACGATGGCCGCATCGAGCTCGTGCAGGATGAGCTTGAACCAGAGCTCGGCTACTTGATGCTGAATGATGAACAGCATCTCGTCGTGCTCGGGGGCCGCGCTGATCGGATTCTGCGCGCTCAATAGCTTGTCGAGCTCGAGATACGTGTCGTAGCGAACCTCGCCGGCTTGCGCAGGCGCGGGCTCCGGCGTGACGGCTGTGCTGGGGATGTTTTTGTCCGGCCCGGGCTTTGTTGTCATGGTTTGATCCTAGCACGAGCGGCGCGACGGCCCTCACGGCTACAATATAACAATGAAGAACAAGCTAGGGCCGGCCGTCGGCCATCTCGTGCTCCTGCGTCACGGCCAGAGTGACTGGAATCAGAAGAATCTGTTCACTGGCTGGACCGACGTCGACCTCACGGCGCGCGGCGCGCAGGAGGCACGACAAGCGGGCAAAACGCTCGCGGCCGCGGGGCTTACGTTCGACATCGCGTTCACCTCGGTGCTCGTGCGCGCGATTCGGACGCTGTGGCTCGTGCTCGACGAGATGAAGCTCATGTGGATTCCCGTCGAGAATTCGTGGCGGCTCAACGAACGCCACTACGGTGCGCTGCAAGGCCTCGACAAAGCCGCGACCACGGCGAAGTACGGCGAGGCGCAGGTCAAGATCTGGCGCCGCAGCTACGACATTCCGCCGCCGCCGCTCGATGAGAGCGACGAGCGTCATCCGCGCCACGATCGCCGTTACGCGGGACTCGCGCCGAGCGAGCTGCCCGCCACCGAGTCGCTCGCAACGACGCTCGCGCGCGTGCAGCCTTACTGGAAGGACCGCATCGTTCCCGAGCTCTTGCGCGGCCGTCACGTGCTCGTCGCCGCGCACGGCAACAGCCTGCGCGCGCTCGTCAAGATGCTCGAAGGCATTTCCAACGAGGACATCACCGAGCTCAACATCCCGACGGGTGTACCGCGTCTCTACGAGCTCGACGCGAAGCTCGCGCCGCAACGCGCCGAGTATCTCGGCGATCCCGCTGCGATCGCAGCCGCGGCCGCAGCCGTGGCCAACCAAGCCAGGGCGAAGAAGTGATCTACGACTTAGGCGACCATCGCGTGCACACGATCGGCGACGAGTTCTACGTCGCCCCGAGCGCATCCGTCATCGGCCGCGTGTTTCTCGGCCGACACGCCAACGTCTGGTTCAGCGCCGTGATTCGCGGCGACGTCAACGACGTCCGCATCGGCGACGACACCAACGTCCAGGACACGGCGGTCATCCACGTCGACTCCGACGCGCCGTGCACGATCGGCAACCGCGTCACGATCGGCCACGGCGCCACGGTGCACGGCTGCACCGTCGGCGACTGCTCGCTGATCGGCATCGGCGCCACGATCCTGAGCCATGCCGTCATCGGCAAGTACTGCTTGGTCGGCGCCGGCGCGCTCATCACCGAACGCAAAGTGTTCGCCGACCGCTCGCTCATCATCGGCGCGCCCGCGCGCCGCGTACGCGAGCTCACCGACGCCGAGTGCCGTACGCTCGAGGCGAGCGCCGCGAACTACGCCGAGCGCGGGCGACAGTATCGGCGCGAGCTTATCGCGCGCTGAAGTCGCGTCGTGGTGCTGGCGCCGCTTTTCGACGGACTCGATCCTGCCCTGCTTGGGCATGCACGGTCTCATGAATCTCATCGCGTACGTTGAGACTGCATATCGGGCCGGCGCAGCGGCCACCTAGGCTATCCCAATCTGCCTGCGGGGTTGACACGGGCTCAGGTTTACGCCGTGTGGCTCGGCGTCAGGGCGCTCGGCGTGCCGTGCCCGATGTGAAAACGAGGGGGGTCGGCCGTAACCTTGATCTTCGTTTGTGAGGCTGCGCGAGGCGCTCACACAGGTATAGTGACAACCTAACCCACAACCGCAATCATGCCTTCGAAGAACGACAAGAACGCCCAGCGCGGCAAGCTGCGCATCGGCGACGACTGGAACGCGATCCGCATCATCGCGCTCTCGCAAGGCAACCCGCTCAAGGCCATCGCGGAATTCATCGAGAACAGCATCGACGCGCGCGCCAAGACCGTCACGATCACGCGCGGCCGCGAGCACGGCGAACACTACCTCTCCATCCGTGACGACGGCGCCGGCGTGCCGCGCGACGCCGACGGACTACCCGACTTCAAGTACGTCGCCACACACATCTGCGATTCGATCAAGCGGCGTCTCAAAACCGAAGGCGGCGGCTCGGGACTACAAGGCGAGTTCGGCATCGGGCTCCTGAGCTTCTGGACGGTCGGCGAGAATCTAACGATGGTCTCGACGGGCGCGGATCAACGCGCCTACCAGATGACGATGCGCAAAGGCGATCCAGGCTTCACGACGAGCCCGCGCCGCGCGCTGTTCGCGGAGCGCGGCACGGAGCTCAAGATCGGTCCGCTGCTGGACGGCATCCGCACGCTGAGCGGCGAGAAGATCCAGTGGTATCTCGCCTCCGAGCTGCGCGACCGCATCCGCAACGCGGGCGTGCGCGTGACAGTCGTCGACAAGCTCGCGCGCAAGCAATACGAGGTGGAGCCGCGGCAATTCGAAGGACGCCTGCTGCACCAGCTACCGGCCGTGCGAACGCCCTTCGGCGACGCGTACGCGGAGATCTACCTCGCCGAGCCGAACGACGCCGCGCGCGTGGCTTTGACGCGGCTCGGCACGCGCGTCATCGAAGATCTGCGCACGCTGCCCGGCCTCGAGCACGAGCCTTGGACGTCGATCTATTTGCAGGGGCTCGTCGACGCTCCATTCCTCAACCTCACGCCCGGCACGCGCACAGGCATCATCCAGGACGATCGCTACGCGGCGCTCCTCGAGGCGCTGGTACCCCTCGAAGCGGCGCTGCGCGAGCTCATCGCGGAGCAGCGGCGCGCCGAGGAGGCGCAGGCGAGCCAGCAAGCCCTCAAAGCGATCCAAAAGGCGTTCCACGAGGCCATCCTCGCGTTGCCGCCCGAGGAGTACGACTGGTTCGAGATCAAGGGTCGCGCGCGTCACGGAGTCGCGACGGGTGGCGGCGTCGAGGGCCCCGCCGAGCCTGCGGGCGGCGAGCCCGACTCCGGCATCGGCATCGCGGAGCCGGCCGGAGCCGCGACCGCGCAGCGGCAGTTCTTCGAGTACGCGGGGCCGTTGTTCGTCGTCGTGGTCTCACCCGCGGCGAGCACGACGCCTTTGAACGAGTCGCGCAAGTTCCGCGCCCTGCCCCGCGATCGCTCGCGGCGTCGTGTCACCGAAGACCTCGCGTTCGCGTGGGAGATCACCGAAGGCGCCGGCTCGTTGACCAACACCAGCGACCAGGAGGTGGAGTTTCGGGCCCCCGGCACACCGGGACTCACGCGACTGCGCGTCGCCGTTGCGCAACACGACGTGACGTGCACGGCCGATGCGCTGATCACAGTCACCGATCAGCTCGACGTCCCCGGCGGCGGCGCCAACACCGTCAACACGCGCGGATTGCCCGGCTATACGTTCGAGCGCGCTGCCGGCGAGCTCTGGCGCAGCCGCTTCGACGCCCAGCGCAATCTCATCATCGTCAACAGCGGCCATCGCGATTTCGTGTTCGCGACACGCAATCGCGCGTTGCAGTTGCGCTACCTCGTGCGGCTGTACGTCAAGGAGCTCGTGCTACGCAACTTCGCCGGCGTACCGGCGGAACAGCTGCTCGAGCGCATGATCGAGCTCTCGCTGTACGCCGAGGAGAAGCTCAAGCCCGGGGCGTAGCGACGGTACCTTGACACGCCGCTTTCGCGACGTGCTACAAGAACGACGTTTTCAATGCGTTCTGGGCGGATATTCGCCTTTCGGCGCGAAGCGGCTGCGCGGTGTAATCGCGTCGAGGCGCTACCGAGGCACAAGCGATGAACGCAGGAGCTGCACCACTGGAGGTACCCATGGAGGCACGAATCGCGCGACTCGAGTCGGACGTGGCACACCTCTGCACCGACGTCGCGGACATCAAGATTGACGTCCGGAGCCTGCGCGACGGAATCGACCGGCTCGACGCAAAGTTCGAAGCGAAGCTCGGAAGCCTCGACTCCAAGTTCGAGCGCAAGCTCGACGAGGGTTTCGCAAGGGTCGACGCCCGGTTCGACAAGATGGACGAAAGGTTCGTGCGAATGGACGAGAGGTTCGTGCGAATGGACGAGCGCTTTTCGAAGGTCGAAACCTCGATCGCCTCGGCGCAACTCAAGGCGATGCTGCTCTACGCGGCTTTGGCGGCCGCGATGCTCGGCACGATGGCGCGCGGGTTTCAGTGGATCTAAACGTGACGGCACGCTCGCAGCTAACTCCCCAGCGACTCGACGAACTCCCGCACGCCGTTGAGCAGCATCTGCGTTGCGAGCAATACGAGCAGCATGCCCATGAGGCGCTCGAGCGCGCGCAGGCCGCGGTCGCCGAGGGCGCGCATGAGGAACGGCGACACGGTGAGCAGCACGGTGGCAATCGCCCACGCGATCACGAGCGCCGTGCACCACTCCCAGATCCGCGCGGGCTCTGTTGAGCTCAGCAGCAACAGCATCGCGATCGTCGACGGCCCCGCCACCATCGGCATCGCGAGCGGCACGATGAACGGCTCGTCCGCCGGCGTTGCGCGCTCGGCGCCGCGCTGCGGGAAGATCATGCGCAGCGCGATGATGAACAACAGCACGCCGCCCGCGATATTCAGGGACGGCTGCGACAGGCCCAGGAACTCGAGGATCGACGTGCCCGCGAACAAGAGAACCAACATGATCACGAGCGCGATGACGAGCTCGCGCAACGTGATCACGGCCCTGCGTCGCGGCTTGAAGCGCGACAGCACCGTGTTGAACACCGGGATGTTGCCGAGCGGGTCCATGACGAAAAACAGCGTCGCGGCCGCGGTGGCGATGTCGGACCAGTTCATTCACCCCTCTCGCCGTCGCTAACGGTCAGTCCAGACGCGCACGACGCCCTCTTGCGCGGTCGACGCGACGAGCCGGCCGTCGCGCGTGAAGAACTGGCCGCGCGCGAGGCCGCGCCCGCCCGACGCGTTCGGGCTCTCCATGGCGTAGAGCAGCCAGTCGTCCACGCGGAACGGCCGATGGAACCACATCGCGTGATCGAGGCTCGCGAGCTGCACGTTACCCTCGACGAAGCTCACGCCGTGCGGCAGCATGGCCGTCGAGACGAGCTGGTAGTCCGACACGTACGCGAGCACGTTGCGGTGCAGATCCGCGTCGTCGGTCAACGAGTCGACGGTCTTGATCCAGATGTGCCGGACCGGCGCGGCGCGCGGCGGCGCGACGACATGGATCGGCTCGACGGGCCGAAACTCGAACGGCCGCTCGTGCGCGAGGAAGCGGCGCATCTTCTCGGGCACCTTGTCGAGAACGTCGGGCGGCAGCTCGCGCACGTCGGCGAGGCCCTCGGGCCCCGGCACCTGCGGCATCGCGGCGGCGTGCTCGAGCCCCTGCTCGGGCACTTGAAACGACGCTGTCATGTTGAAAATCGGCTGGCCATGCTGAATGGCGACGACGCGGCGGTTGCTGAAGCTCTTGCCGTCGCGCGCGACGTCGACCTCGTAGACGATCGGCGCGTTGACGTCGCCGCCCACGAGGAAGTACGCGTGCAACGAGTGCACCTGCCGGCCTTCGACGGTGTAGCTCGCGGCCGTGAGCGCCTGGCCGAGCACTTGGCCGCCGAAGACACGCCCGCCGCCGAGATCGCGGCTCTCGCCGCGGAAGATGCGCTCCTCGATGCGCTCGAGCTCGAGCAGCTTGATGAGGTCGGCGAGGATTGCGTGCACGGCGCCGCTACTTCTTCTCGTGACGATTAAGACGCGCGATGAGGCTCGACGTGTCCCAGCGCTTGCCGCCCATGCCGACGACGTCGGCATAGAACTGATCGACGAGCGCGGCGACGGGCAGCTCTGCGCCATTGTTGCGCGCCTCCTGCAAGCAGATGCGCAAATCCTTGCGCATCCATTCGACGGCGAAGCCGAAGTCGAACTTGCCGTCGTTCATGGTCTTCCAGCGGTTCTCCATTTGCCACGACTGCGCGGCGCCCTTGGAGATCGTGTCGATGACGGTGCCGACGTCGAGCCCCGCCTTGCGCGCGAAGTTGAGCGCCTCGGCAAGGCCCTGCACGACGCCGGCGATCGCGATCTGATTGACCATCTTCGTGAGCTGGCCCGAGCCCGCGGGCCCGATGAGCCGCACGGCTTGCGCGAACGAACGGATCACGGGCTCGGCCGTCGCGAACGGCGCCGCCTCGCCGCCGACCATGACCGTGAGCTTGCCGTTCTCGGCGCCGGCCTGCCCGCCCGAGACGGGCGCGTCGAGGCATGCTACGCCGCGCTTCTCGCCCGCGGCCGCGATCTCGCGCGCGAGCTCCGCGGAGGCCGTCGTGTGGTCCACGTAGATGGCGCCCCCTGTCATCGCCGCGATGACGCCGCCCGTGCCGAGCGCGATCTCGCGCAGATCGGGGTCGTCGCCGACGCAGCTGAACACGATCTCGGCGCCCTGCGCGGCCGCGGCGGGCGTGGCCGCCGCATAACCTCCGTACTGCGTACACCAACGCTCGGCCTTCGCGGCCGTGCGGTTGTACACGGTGACGGCGTGGCCCTTGCGCGCGAGCCAACCCGCCATCGGAAAGCCCATGACCCCGAGCCCCAGAAATGCTACGTTCGCCATCGTTCTTATTCCCGTTGTAGATCCGCACCGAGATCCGCGAGATAGCTCGCATAGGCAGACGGCTCGTCTGCGCCAGCCGCCCCGACCCAAGCCCAAAACCACGCGAAGAGCTGCGTCATGCGCACGAGCGCGCGTAGCTCAGTAAGCTCGGCCACGCCCGGCGCGTCTCGATTGTACGCCGCGAGCAGCGCGCGCTGCTCGTCGTCGCGGAGACCGTTCATCGCGGTGAAGTTCGCCAGGTCGAGCAACGGCGAGGCGCGGACAGAGTACTCGAAGTCGACGAGCGCGAGCCCACCGCCGTCGTCGAGCACGTTGGCGGCCACGAGGTCGTTGTGGCAGAACGCCGTCGGCGCGTACTGCGCGTCGTAGCGGCGCGCGAGCGCGGTGAGCTCGTCGGCCCAACGGCGCGCGTTGGGATCGTGCGCGGGCGCCGCGGTGAGGTAGCGCTGCGCGATGCGTTCGGCCGCGAAAACGGGCAGGTCGATGGGCACGGTGTGCAACGCGCGGAGCAGCGCTGCGAGGCGTCCCACGTTCGCGGGCCGGCGCGCGTCGTGCGGCTCCCACGCCGCGCTGGCCCTATACTCCGTGAGCAACAGGCCGCGCTCGGAATCGACCGCGATGACGGCGGGTGCGACACCGGCACGC
>DATFFV010000544.1:0-2864 GCA_035249885.1 Gammaproteobacteria bacterium
ACGCTGCGCGCGAAGTAGTAGCTCGCCGCTTGCTGCACGCCGCGGCGGTTCGAGGCGTACGGCACTTGATTGAGATAGAACTCGAGGATCTCGTTCTTCGTGAACCGCCGCTCGAGCTCGCGCGCCTCCCAGCCTTCGAGCCATTTGCTCCAGACGGTGCGCGGACGCGGGTGCAGCATGCGCACGACCTGCTCGCTGATCGTGCTCGCGCCGCGCACGGCACGGCCGCTCTTCACGTTCGTCCACGCGGCCGACAAACGCGCCGACCAGTCCGGGCCGTTGTGCTCGAAAAAGCGCTTGTCCTCGGCCGCGACGAACGCGGCGCGTAGGAACGGTGGAATCTCGTGCAACGCGAGCCCGTCCTCAAGATTCCAGCCGCTCGTAAACGTGACGTTGAGTGGCTCGCCGTGCCGATCGACGACTGTAAGCCCGCGCCCCGCGGCGCCCTCCGCGCCGTCGATCGCGATACCGGCACCCGGCGCCGTCGTGAAAGCGAGCGCGTTCGGCAGCTCCTCGAGCTCGCCGACCGTGCGCGCCGCGAGCCAGGCGACGGACGCCGCGGCCACCACGAGCGCGAATCCCAAGTGCAATAGCCAACGCCGCCGACGCTTCATGGTCGCGGCTCCGCGACCACGAGCCTGCCCGGCAGGCTCTTGCCGAACACGTCGGGGTCGTACATCTCCTCGACATGAGTCGGCATCACGCTGAACTCGCCGACCGCGATCGCCTGCGCGCTGTAGCTCAGGTGGTAGTTGCCGGGCGGCAGGTACTCCGAGTAGAAGCGCACGGCGTCGTGGCGCAGCTCTTTGTGATAAAAGCTCCAGCGCGACGCGCCGTAGCTCTGCCAGTCGCTGAACTGGAACCACCACGAGCCGCCGGCCGCCCGGAAGTCGCCGGCCGCGGCATCGACGCGCGACGCGTTGGCGAAATCGCGATTCACGGGCTCGAGGCCGCCCGGCACAGGCTCGTCGACGACGACGAAGTTGCGCGCCGTGGGCAGCGACACGTAGAGATCGACGCGCACGAGCTCGCCCCGCCGAATCTCGACGGGGTTCGTGAGCAATAGCCACTGCCCGTCGCGCTGCACGCTGTACTCGCGCCGCACGTCGATGCCGGCGTTGACTTCCACGGCCGCGTCGTCGGTCGGCGCGTACTGCATGCGCGCCGAATAGTAGAGACGGCCCGCGCCCGTGCGCTCGACTGTGAGCTGCGCGCGCGTGCCGGGATCGGTAGGGCCGATGGGCCGGCGGAGCGTGACCATCGGATCGCGCACGCTCGTAAAGCGCGCCATGCCGAGCGGCGCGCCGTCGACGGTCGCAGCCACGCTCATGGCGGGCGGCACGGCCTCGTAACGCTGCGCGTAGTCGAGCAGCGAGTTCACGCAGAACATGTTCTCCTGCGTGTTCTCCCAGTGATCGCGGTTGCCGCGTGTCTGCGTGATGACGCGCACGAGCTCGAACGGCACGTCGTCGGCCGGCCCGGTTGCGCCATTGCGCAGCCCGTCCTGCGCCATCGCGCTCAGGATCGAGCAGTTCGCGTTCAACGGCGTGGCCGAGAGCCGCAGATAACCGTCGTCGAGCACCTCGTTGAAGGTGATCTTGCCGCCGCTGCGCACGCTGCTCTGTAGGATGATTTCGCCGACGTCGCGCGCGATGGTCTCGGCGCCCGGCACGGCAAGCGCGGCCTGCAGGTAGTGCGCTTTGCCGAACAGGCTCATGTACTCGACGTGCGAGCGATAGCGCGTAAGATCCGCGAGCGTCACCTTGCCGCCCTTCGCGAGCGCCGCGAGCGCGACGGCGCGCACGGTCGAGGCCATGCCGCGCGTGTAGAAGTCGGGCGCCGCATCGCGTCTCAAGAAGCCGTCGAGGTAGCCGTGGAGCTTCGTTTCGACGGCGGCGGGAATCGCGTGCCCGTCGTCGCGCAGCCAGGCGAACGCGAGCGCCGTGTAGGCGCTCAGGTACGGGCTCACGTATCGATCCTGCGCCACGTAGTACACCATGCCGCCGTTCGGCGCCTGGAAGCTTGCGGCCTGCGCGAGCATCTGCTGCGGCAGCAGCGCGGCGCCGGGCCATTCGAGATCGGGCGGCAGGTAGTCGCGCAGGCGCGTGTAGTGCGACGCCATGACGCCCTTCGTGAGGCGCTGCTCCCAGCAGAAGTACGGGTAGTCGCGCAGATACCGGAAGGCGCCGTCGACGTTGCCCATGACCGTCGGCGAGAGCACGACGCTGACCTCGCCGACGTCCGGATGGATGCGCGTGGGGAAGAGCAGCGACTCGGTCGCGCGCGCGCCGTCGAGCGACGCGTAGTTCGCTGACGTCTCGAGCGAGCGCCGCTTGTGGACGGCGAGCGTGTGCTTGAGCCCGTCGCCGTCGCGCTCGTCGCGCGCCGTCACGGCGAAGTCGATGCGGCCCTTCCGCACGTCGCGGCTCACGGCCACGCGCGCGGCTTGCACCGGCACCTGCACCGTCGTTCGCGCGAACGGTTCCAAGTGCACGGTCTCGGTGTGAGCGACGGGCGCCGCCACGCCGACATCGGCCGCGATATCGACGCGGATGTCGCGCGGCTTGTCGGTGCGGTTCATGACGCTGAACGCGGCCTCGAAGCGATCGCCCTCCGTGACCTGATTCGGCATCACGGGCCGCACTTCGGTCGGCAGGTTCGCCCGTATGCGTGTCTCGCCGAGGCCGAGCCGATCCGTCGGCGTGGCCGCGAGCACGAGCACGCGCCAGCCCGTGAGATTGTCGGGCAGCTCGAACTCGAAGGTGCCCGTGCCGCGGCTGTCGAGCTCGAGCGACGGATTCCAATAGCTCACGTACTTGAACACGGAGCGCATGCTGAGCGCGGTCCCGCCGTCGCCGCCCGGG
>DATFFV010000545.1:0-3227 GCA_035249885.1 Gammaproteobacteria bacterium
CGCTGCCGCCGCGGCATGCGCGAGCTCGACACCGTGCTGCAGAAGTTTCTCGACGCCGAAGCGGCGCGGCTGACCGAAGCCGAAATCGGTTGTTTCGAGGAGATTCTCGAGTTGCCGGATCCGGCGCTGCACGCGTATCTGTTGGGGCGCAGTGCCCCCGACGACGCTACAACCGCCGCCCTCATCGACCGGATTCGCAGCAGCGCTCGAGCTTGAGCCACGGCCGTCGCGCCTGCTGCGCGTCTGGTGGTGCACGTTGCACGCCGTGCTCGTCGTTGCGGCGTGTCTCGTAGGCTGGCCGTGGTGCGCGAAGCTGCTCGCGGGTGCGCTCACGCTGGGTCACGGGTGGTGGCGCTGGCCGGGTCCGCCGCCGGTGTCGCTTACCATAGCCCCCGACGGCTCGTGCCGCGTTCACCAGTGGGGCCCCGACGTATTTGCCTTCACCGATCGGACCCGGATTACGCCCTTCGTCCTCGACCTTCATCTCGGGCAGGGGCCGCGGGCCCGGCGGCTGCTATTGCTCGCCGACCAGCTCGATCGCGGCGACTGGGCGCGGTTGTCGGCCATTCTGCGGCGTGCTTCGGTCAAATAGACGACGTAAGTCACGGTTCGGCGGCCCGCCTAAGGGAACTGAGCTAAAATACAACGACCAAAGAGACGTGTTCCGCACCCAGCGAACTTTTGGTGGAGGCATGGGGTCTACCGAGCAGCGTTTAGCAGGCCAAGCCGAGCGACACCCCACAGGAAGTGGGGCTGCGGACCTGGCCCTGATCCGACGCGTGCAACAGGGTGACAGGTCGGCCTTCGACCTGTTGGTGGTCAAGTACCAGCACAAGATCGTCAAGCTCATCATGCGCTATGTCCGTGACCCGTCCGAAGCCCTAGACGTGGCCCAGGAAGCGTTCTTGAAGGCCTATCGGGCCGCCCCTTCGTTTCGCGGCGACAGTGCTTTCTACACCTGGCTCTATCGCATCGCGATCAATACGGCCAAGAACCACCTCGTGGCTTATGGGCGCAAGCCGTTGAGCTACGACTTCGATACTCAGGATCCGGAGCAGGCCGGCATCATGAACGAGCTGCGCGAGCTCGATACGCCCGAGGCGCTCGTGCAGTCCGAGGAGATTCGCGACACGATCAATCGCGCGATTCACGCGCTGCCCGAGGAGCTCCGGACGGCGATCCTGCTCCGCGAGATCGAGGGTATGAGTTACGAGGAGATTGCAGAGACGATGGAATGCCCCGTCGGCACCGTACGCTCGCGCATCTTCCGCGCTCGCGAAGCAATCGATAAAGCGCTCGCGCCGTTGCTGTAGCGCCCATCACGAGCCGATTCCCTCATGACAGAACAGATCAGCGACCAGATCTCCGCGTTCATCGATAACGAGCTCCCGGACGACGAGAGCGCACTGCTCGTGCGGCGCTTCGAGCGCGACTCCGAGGCGCGCGCCCGGGCGATGCGTTACACGTTGATCGGCTCTGCGCTGCGCGGCGAGCTGCTCGAGCCCCATCCTTCGGTGTTGCGCCGGCGTGTAGCGGCCGCGCTGTTGGGAACCACGCCCGGCGTTGCGAGGGGCAAGCAGCGTCAGTCGCTGCGATTCGGCGGGCCGTTGCTGCGCGTCGGCATTGCGGCCGCCGTGGCCGTCGTCGCCATCGGCACGCTACGCTCGTTCCGTGAAGAGGTGCCCGAGACCGCGGGGACGCCGCCTGTCGACGCCCAGTTCTTGGCTCGCGACGTTCCGGAGCTGCCGAGCTACGTCGTGCCCGAGACCACGGACCAAGCGCCCGCGGGCGTGCCGATCACGCTCACGACTTATCTCATGCACCACAGCGAGTATGCGTCGCAGTTGGCGCGCACCTCGGCGAGGTCCAATGTGGTCGGCGCCGCCACGGAGGTCGTCGATCCCGATCCCGTGCCCGTGGTCAGCAAGCCGCTGCCCGTCGAGCAGCCACCCATCGCGGGGCGACCCGCGGAGCAGCAATGAGGTCTCGCGCCGTGCTAGCGGCCCGGTCGTCGCTCGTGCTGCTCTTGGTCGGCGGTTCCGGCGTAGCGCAAGAAGCGCATGACTGGCTCGATCGCATGAGCCGCTCCGTCGAGGAGCTCAACTACCGTGGCACCTTCGTGCACATACTCGGTGGCACGGCCAGGCAGCTCTATATCGTGCATCGCAACGTCGACGGTCAGAGCGGCGAGCGCATCCTTTCAATGAGCGGTACGGGGCGCGAGATCGTGCGGCAAGGGGATTTGGTTCAGAGCATTCTGCCCGACCAACGCGTCGTTCTTTTCGAGACGCGCAAAGGCGTGAGTCCGCTCGTCTCGGCATTGCCGAGCGGCGGCGCCGAGCTCGAGCTGCACTACGAGATTACGCTCGGCGGGCGAGCGCGCGTCGCGGATCGCGCGACCCAGGTGCTCGAGATCAAACCGCTCGACGAGTTTCGCTACGGCTACAAGCTGTGGCTCGATCGCGAGACGGCGATGCCGTTGCAGTCGCAGCTCGTCGACGGGCAGGGCGGGGTCGTCGAGCAGATCATGTTCACCGAGATCGAGGTGCCGGCGGATATTCCGCCGGGCGATCTCGAGCCCACGATCGAGACCACGGGATTCACGGCATTGCGCGCCGCGGAGTTGCCGGCGCTCGCGGCCGAGATTTCTTGGCAAGCCAACGACGTGCCCGGCGGGTTCAGATTGTCGATCGCGACGCAAAGCCCCATGGCGGGTTCCGAGGCGCCCGTCGACCATCTCGTCTACTCCGACGGCCTCGCGACGGTGTCGGTGTTCATCGAGTCGGCGCGCACGCAGTCGGACGTCAGGGAAGGTTTCTCGAACGTCGGCAGCACGAACGCGTACACGATCGTGCTGAGAGGCCGCAAGGTGACTGCGATGGGCGAGGTCCCGCCCCAAACCGTGCGCACGATCGCGACGTCGCTCGTGGCCAAGTAGCGAGGCGCGGTCATTTCGTCCCCGGGTTGCAGCGCGCTCGGCGTCGTCAAGGCGTCCGAGGCCGGTCGCGTCACGATCGAGCTTCGATCCCCGCCGCGCTGTGCCGGCTGCAACGGCGCCTGCTTCTGGTATCGACGCAGCGCCGCGGAAACGCTGTCGTTGCCGTGCGACTCTCGGCTTGCCGTCGGCGCTCAAGTCGATGTCACGCTGCCCGAGCGCTATTTGCTGCTCGGTGCTGCGGTCGTCTACGGCGTGCCGCTCGTCGCGCTGCTCGCCGGCGCCGTCATCG
>DATFFV010000546.1:0-9883 GCA_035249885.1 Gammaproteobacteria bacterium
GGCGGCCGCCGGAGAGGCGGAGCCCATGAGGAATGCGGCGCACGCTCCGACGAGCGCGCACCGGGTCGAACGTGCCATGCAGCCTCCAACGCGAGTGCGATCGTGCCGTAACAACGGACGCGATCAACGGCCGCCGCACCATTCGTGCAGCGGCGGGCGACGACTCGTGAGATCAGCGCGGCGGGGCGCGCAGCTGCGGATGAAGGTAACGTGGATTAGGGGTGGGCGGAAGACCGGTCGCGGTGACGGGCGCATTGCCCGAGAGCGCCTCGAACGAGCTCGTCCCGATATGGCTCGTGATGGCGGGTGAGTCGTGCTTGCAGGCTTTCGCGAGCGCCTGGTTGGACACGTCGACATCGAGGTCGTCGTGGTCGTCGCCGTCCGAGTGCCCGGGCACCTCGTGGTCGTGGTCCATGCCGTCGACGAGGTGCACGGCCGCGGGCGGCTCTTGCCCGTCGAAGCAGTAATGCACGTGCGCGTGGGCGTTCGTGAGCCCGGCGAAGAGCACCGCAAGCGCAGCCGGCCACGTCCAGCGTTTCGAGACCATGCACCGAGGATAGCGGCTCGCGGCCGCACTGGCTATCCTTGCCGGCGTAGATCGTGAAGAGGCGTGACCTGGAGCGTGCGATGCGGAAGCTAGCCGGCCTTGCGGCCGCCCTGTTGTCGGTTGGCCAAGTGGCGGAAGCTCAAGACGCGCGCGCCTCGCCGCCGCTGCCGTCGTTTCCGCAGGTCTACGAGACGGCTGATCTCGAGATCCGCGTCGTCAAGGCGGCCGACGGCCTAGCGAACCCTTGGAGCCTCGCGTGGCTGCCGAACGGCGATCTCCTGATCACCGAGCGCGCCGGGCGACTGCGCGTCTTCCGCAACGGCGCGCTCGATCCAGAGCCGATCGCCGGCGTGCCCGAGGTGCGCATCACGGTGCTCGGCGGTCTGCTCGATGTGCTGCCGCATCCGAATTTCGCGACCAACGGCATCATTTATTTGAGCTACGCAAAAGGCGGCGACGGCAATCTCTCGACGACCGCGATCACGCGCGGGCGCCTCGACGGCCACAAGCTCGAGGACGCGACGGAAATCTTCGTCGCCGAGAACTGGAGCACATCGCCGACGAATTTCGGCGGCCGCATGGTATTCGGCCGCGACGGCATGTTGTATGTCGCCATCGGCGAGCGCCAAGAGCAGGACCGTGCGCAGGATCCGATGCTGCACGGCGGTAAGGTGCTGCGCCTCAACGAGGACGGCGCGGCAGCGCCCGACAATCCTTTCGCAGGCAGGCTTGGGTTTCTGCCCGAGATCTACTCCATCGGTCACCGCAGCCCGCAGGGGTTGGCCGTGCATCCCGCGACCGGCGAGCTGTGGGAGAACGAGCACGGCCCGCTCGGTGGCGACGAGATCAACATCGTGCGCGCCGGCAAGAACTACGGCTGGCCGCTCGTGACATTCGGCAAGAACTACGACGGCACCGTCGTCAGCGAGCACTCGTCGCGCGAGGGTTACGAGTCGCCCTTCATGTTCTGGGTGCCCTCGATTGCGCTCTCGGGCTTGAGCTTCTACACGGGCGACCGCCTCGCGGCGTGGAAAGGCAACGCGTTCGTGGGCTCGATGATGGAAGGCCGCACGCGCGCGACGGGTCACGTGCAGCGCATCACGTTCGCCGAGAACGGCCAGCCGATTCAACGCGAGCCGATCCTGGCGCAGCTGCGCCAACGCATCCGCGACGTGCGGCCCGGGCCCGACGGCCCGCTCTACGTGCTCACGGACCAGAACCCCGGCGTGCTGCTGCGCATCGAGCCCGCGGAGTAGCTACAGCGCGCCGGCGTCGTGCACGATCTCGCCGCCGACGAGCGTGAGCACCGAGCGCACGCTCTTGATCGCTTCGTCGGGCACCGCGCGTTCGTCGAAGTAATCCGCCGATAGCACCGCGACGTCCGCGTACTTGCCGACCTCGAGCGTGCCGAGCACGTCCTCTTCGCCCAAGAACCAGCCGTTCGCGGCCGTGTACAAACGCAGCGCGTCGCTGCGCGACAGCGTCTGGCCGGCGTTGATGAGGTCGCCGCGCGCGTTCTTGCCCGTAACCACGTAGTAGAGGCCGAT
Source organism: Gammaproteobacteria bacterium (assembly GCA_035249885.1). GTDB lineage: Bacteria > Pseudomonadota > Gammaproteobacteria > Steroidobacterales > Rariloculaceae > FEN-1219. The sequence goes on from DATFFV010000546.1 coordinate 2,095, forward strand.
CCACGGGTTCATCGGCGAGATCTGCATCCCGTCGGAGCTCATGCCCATCGGGATGCCGCTGTCGGCGAGCATCTTGAACGGCGGGCCGTTTTGCTGCGCCGTGCCGCTGATGTAGCGCCATCCGCCGAGCACGCTGACGCCACCGCCGAGCGCCTTGAGCTTGTCGGCGTACTCCTGCGTGATGAACGGCACGTGCGCGACGACCCAGCGTTGGTCCGTGATGCCGGGCGCGCGTAGCTGCGCGTTCAAGTGCTCCCAGTCGTCGATGATGACCTTGAAGTCCGCGGACGTCAGCGAGTGGTTCTCGTTGCGCCAGCCGGCTTCCGCGACGCGCCGCGTTCCGGCGCGCCAGACCTCGGTCGCCTCGCCGATGATCGGTGACGCGCCGGCCGTGAACTCGCCGATGCCGACGATCCGGAGCAGGTCGCCGCCGAAGTTCGGAAAGACATTGGCGAGTCGCGCCGCGAGCTCGGGTGTCGCAGCGTCGGTCTCCATGTGCAGGAAGTTGATGCGGATGCGAGTCAGCAGCGCGCCTTCGGCGTGCAGCGCGAGCAGCGCGTCGTAGGCGCGGTAGCGATCGAAGTGAGCCGCGCCGTCTGCGGCCGTGCCCGTCGCGGGGAAGCCGCCTTCGTCCAAGTGCGTCGTGAGCCCGAGACTTACCGCGTAACGCATCGCGTCGACCGTGCCGCGCTTCTGGTCCTCGAGCGTCTGCCGCTGACGCAGCTCGTGCAGCGCGCGCGTCGTCGGGTTCGGCGTCTGGAAGCCGCCCGCGATCGCGCCGTCGGCGCCGACCTCGATGCCGGCTTGCTCGAAGAAGCGCTTGCCCTGCGTATTCGTCACCGACGGTCCGCCGAACGAGAGCTGGAGGTAGACCGGGTGATTCGGCGTCGCCGTGTCGAGCTCGGCGAGCGTCGGAAAGCGCGGCGCGTCCGGCGGCGGCACGAATTGATTGATGTCGAAGCCGCCGATCGACGTGATCCACTCGCCGCTCGGCAGCGTGGCCGCCTTGGCGCGCAACGTCGTGAGCGCGTCGGCGATCGACGCTGCGGACTCGAGCCGCGTGTCGTGGCCGGGTCTAAGCCCCAGCAGCACGATGTGGTTATGGTTGTCGATGAGGCCCGGCACGGCCGTGCGCCCCTCGAGATCCACGACCCGGGTACAGCGCGTCGCGCCGAGCCGGCCGCTGCCGATGGCCGCGACGCGGTCGCCGACGATGCGCACGGATGCGACGACCGTGTCGTTCGCGTCCATCGTGTGGATGGCACCGTTCGTGAGCAGCACGTCGCGGACGTCGGGGCAGGGCTGCGCCAGCGCGGGCGCGGCGGCCGCCATCGCGAGCAGGCCGATGATCGAAAACGAAACGGTCGCGTGCGTGTTGCGCATGGCTTCAAGTCCCCAGTGGTTCGCGGATGGCTTGCCGATTGAATCGGAGTAACGGAGCTCGATCAAGTGGCGCCCAGGGCGGCACCGGCCGATATACCTCGTCGCGCGCAAGATCTTTGTGGGATCATAGCGCCCACTCAAGCCATCTGGCCGCCGGAGCGACGGTATGATCGAAGGCCTTTTCTACGTGCACCTCCACGTATCCGACCTGCCACGCGCGAAACGTTTCTACAGCGAGGGGCTCGGTTGGAAGCTCGACACCGACGAGCCCGGCGTCGCCGGCTTCTGGTTCGGTCAGGGCTATCTCGTGCTCGCGCAAGACACACGGCCCGATGCCGAACGCCGTTACGCCGGCGGTATGCACGTCGCGGTCCGCGTGAGCGACCTCGACCAGCAGCACGCCCGGCTCACGTCGCGCGGCGTGTCCGTGACGCCGATCCAAACGCAGCCCTGGGGCGAGCGCAACTTCAGCTTGACCGACCCCGACGGGTACGTGTGGCAGTACGGCGCGCCCGCGCGCTGACCTAAGCAAGCGCTCGGACTCCCCTACGCCGTGTTGATGATGCGCCCGTCCTCGCCGGCGCGATCGCGCCACCCGCACAGATTTTCGACGGCTAACCCGTAGTCCATGCGTTCGCCGAGCCAGCGGCAACGCGCTGTTTCCTCGTCGATCTCAATGCCACGGCCCAGGTTGTGCTCGAAGAGCCGGTCCACGTGATAGGGAACCGAGGCGCTTCCGCGGAAGCGCACCCCAAGTCGGCCGTTCGGCTCGACGCGGGTGCCGTCCGGCCGCGTGAACACGAAGACACCGTCATCCGTGACGCGCAGCCCGAACCCGCCCTCGTGCACGAGCCGATGGTGAAACGTGCATAGCGTGACGAGGTTCGAGAGCTTGGTTTCGCCGCCGTTGCCCCAGTGCTGCACGTGATGCGCTTGCGTGAAGCGCGTGCGGTCGCAACCGGGAAAACGGCAACCGCCGTCGCGGGACTTGAGCGCGCGTTGCATGGCGGGGGAGATGGCGCGCGTCTTGCGGCCGACGTTCAGCGGCTCGCCTTCGTCGTCCTCGACGATGCCGACGAGCGAGCAGTTGCAGCTCAGGCGCCGTGCGGTCTCGACTGCGAGCGTGTGAGCGTCTTCGAGCTCGCAGCGCAGGGGTGCGCGTGTTGGTGCGCCGCCCTCGGCGGCGTTGCCGGCGGCCTGGGTGACGGCGCCTGCTGCGAGCAAGCGCTGATCGATGTGGACGACGACTTGGTAGCGATCGGCCGCGGTGCCGGTGTCATCGGTTTGGCGCGCGAGGAACGAGTCCGCGAGCAGCCGTAGCGCGTCCGCGCGTTTCGCACCCCAGCCGTCGCTGACCGTGTGGAGCTCTTTCTCCTGCGCTTCCGCGGAAGCGCCGGGCACTCGCGGCTTCTCCTCGACGACGTCGACGGCTGCCTCGATCGCCTTGCGGACGACCGCGCCGACCTCGGCCGGCAAGCGCGCGTGCAGGATCAACGAGCCGCTCTCGTCGTACGAGAAGTGCAAGTAGCGATCGAAATGCTGGCCGTTGGCGCGCTGTGCATTCTCGAGCCGCTCGACGTAGCAGAACTTGCGTACGAGCTTCTCGATGTGTGCGGCCGTGCCGTGCTCCGCGACCATGAGAAGCGTGGCTTCGTTGTCCGGCGTGGCGACTCGCGTCATCGCACGTACCTTCGAGTACGAGACGACGCCGCGCCGAAACGAGTCGCTGATCTTCGGCAGCTTCTCGAGCGCCCGCGCGACGCGCACTTTCTCGCGAGCGGTGACGCTGTCAATGCCGCATTGCCAGCTCAACCACTGCGCGCAGCTCGCGACGCCGTGCCGCGACCAGCCCTCACGCCGATCGAACTCGGCGACGAGCTCGAGGAAATGATAGGTGGCAGCGCTTATGTGGCCCCAGAGCTCGAAGAGCTCCTTTTCGAGGGCGAGGAGGGCTTGCTCCTCGGGGGACACGGGCCAGGGATACAGACCGACAAAGGGAGCGGGGGATGCACCGTCCATGGCTGTCTCCGAGTGCTGTTATAATGTACAGTAGTCTGACAGATAAGTGCTAATCGGTCAATGAGTTACTTACTCATAGGACCGCGCACAGCCATGACAAATCGCTTCGGCCGAGCGTATCCGCAAGGAATCGAACCCGATGTCGTCGTCGAGGAAGCGCTTGGAACGCAGGCACGCGGCGAACAATCGGCGGTCGAAGCCGCCGTTAGCGCAGCTCGAGTCCTGTCATCGCGATCTTCACCTGGCCTATTTTCCGGCCATCACCGATACAGCAACAGGTTGCGATACGCCGCCTCGACGTTGTACGACCGCAGCCGCTCGTAGTTCGCCCATTCGCGGTAGGGCGCAAGGCGCACGCTCTCCTTGAGCTGCTCGAGCGTCTGGCCCGCGGCCATGCCCGCCGCGACCTCGGCGCGCAAATACTCGAAGTACTCGCGCGTCTCGCGCACGAGCGCCTTGTCGAGCAGCGCCGAGCCGTGGCCCGGGATCATGACGTCGAAGTCGAGGCCCTCGACGGTCCGGTACGACTTGATCCACTCCGCGAGCGGGCTGCCGTCGAACGGGCCGCAGGCGCTCGGCAGGGAGCGTGCGTTGCCGGCCACGAGCGCGTCGGCGATGAACTCGGTCGCGAACGCGGCGCGCTCGGCGGGGAATACCATGACGGTCGCGTCGTTCGAGTGATTGACGCCGGGGTGCACCAGGTCCACGACTTTGCCACCGAGCGACAGGCGCATGCGGTCGTTGTAGACGATCGTGGGCGGGACGATGTGCTGCTGGAGCTCTTGCGGCGTCATCGTGCCGTCGCCGTTGCGGTCGAATGTGTCGAAGAACCCGGGGCCCATGCCGCAGACGCCGGGCCGTGTGTTGGTCGGAATGTCGATCTCGTCGCGGTCGATGACGCCGTTGTCGTTGCGATCGATCATGTCGCCGGGCATCTGTGGATACCGGCCATCCAAGTTGCGCAACATGTTCTCGTGGCCGACGAATGTGGCCGTGTCCGCGAACGCGGCGCCTCCGGCGGCGTGATCGAAATGGCTGTGACTGTAGACGACGTAGCGCACGGGGCGGCCCGGGAAGCGCATGTCGAGCTCGGCCTTGAGCCACGGCGAGAAGGTCTCGTTGATCGGGTCGCCGAGGATGATGCCCGCGGGCGTCACGAGGAATACGGTGTACCAGTTGCCATTGCGCGCGCGGTACAGGTCGCCCGTGACCTGCGTGATCTCGCGCGGGGGTGTGCGCGGCTGCGCGAACGCCGAGCCCGCGAGCAACGTCGCGCCGAGCATGGCGCAGATGATCTTGGAGTTCGGCAAGGGCACGACGACACCTGGAGCTCAAAAGGTGTCGGGAGTATAGAGCAGCGGCGGCGGCAGGTGCCGCCGCCGCTGCCATGGCGTCCGCTATCAGTGCGTCCGTCGGCGGCGCAGCCCGAGTGCGCCGAGCAGGCCGAGCACCCCGAGCCACGAGAACGCACCGCCGCCGCCGTCGTCCTCGGGCGGCAGCACGACCACGGCGCCGTCACGCCCCGAGTCCTCGAGCGGCAACAGCTCGAACTCGGGCGACTCGTTCGGGCCGTATTCGTCGACGAGCTCGCCCGTGTCGGCGTCGTAGAGCTCGATGAGCACGTCGTACTGCCCCGTGGAGTAGCCTGAGACGAGCTCGGTCTCGACCTCGTAGTCGTCGTCGGGGTCCGTGCCCTCGATCGCGAAGTCTTGCGTCGAGTAGAGGTGCTCCCACGCAACGCCGTCGGCGCTCACGTAGATCTCGGCGTACACCCAAGTGCGCGTAAAGATCGTGTCGGCGTCGAGGCGGACGCGCAGGAAGGTGAAGTAGCCGTCGCGGTCGCGATCCGTGAAGAGGTCGGTCGTCGCGTCGTAGATCCACGAATCGCCGTACGTGGCCTGCAGGCTCTGGAGCCCCTTACCCGAGGCGTCGACGCGTGGCTTGACGGTGATTTCGTTCAAGTCGCGGCGCTGTAGCTCGAATGTCGTCGGGTCGCGGAGCTCGTCGGCCGCGTGCTCCCTCGCGTGTCCCGAGGCGCTGCGCGTGACGCGCTCTTCCGGTGCCGCCGCCGTCTGTGCGGCAACCTCGATGCCGGTGCCGAGGACGAAGCTCGCAACCGCGAGCGATGGCAGCAAAGACGTCTTCATGTTCAGCCCTCCCGGCACGTGCTGTGCCGATGGGGCCATTTGGCGCCGCCGATGCTGAACGGGAGCTGAGAGAAACGCGGGCCGCGGGAGGCACCGGCGCACGGAATATGGCAAACGGCCCGGCGGGCCGCCAGGACGGGCTCGCGGTCTAGCGCGCCGGCTCGGCCGGCGGCGCCGCGGCTGGGTTGGCCGGCCCAAAGGTCGTCTCGTAGAGCTTCATCATGAACTCGGCCTCGGCGACGGCCGTGTTGTTACGCGAGACGAGGATGCGCTTGACGAGGTCGGGCGCGGAGTCGCCGCCGGCGGCCGTTATTTCTTGCTGTATGCAGGCCGCATAGGCCTGCATAGCCGTGAAATAGTTGTTCGCGGCGGTGCTGATCTCGGCTTCCCTGCCGACGATCCTGTCCTTCGGGGGGATGACTGCGAGCTTCGGCAAGTCGCAGGCTAGGGCCGAGCCCGCTACACCGCAGAGCAGGCCTGCCGAGACGATCGTCGTGAAACGCATGTCCCTTCTCCCCGAAAACGGCCGTGGAGCGGCCTGTGGTTCCCTGGCTATTAGTCTACACAAACGCCCCAACAACGACGACGGCCCGATTTTCGCGCCGCCGCGCGAGTAACGTCAGCGCAAGTCGCGCTCCATGCGCACGTGGTCGATGTCGGCTTCGACGAACACGGCGCCCGTCGGGCGATAGCCGAGGCGCTCGTAGAACGGCACGGCCGTGAGCTGTGCATGGCACCAAAGTTTCGGCAGGTCGTGAGCGCGCGCAATTTCGTGCAGGCGTTCCATGACGGCCGTGCCGACGCCGCCGCGCCGGCGGCTCGCGATGACGGCGACTCGCCCGACCTTGCCGCCATACTCGACGTCGAGCCGGCCCGTGCCCACGGGCGCCGCGCCCTCGAGCGCGAGCACGTGGCGGCATAGCGGATCGCGGTCGTCGAACTCGATGTCGGCGGGCACGTTCTGCTCCGCGATGAACACGGTCGCGCGTACGAAGCGCAGGCTCGCGAAGTCGATCGTGAAATCGGCGTCGCGGACGATCATGCTGGTGAACGCGCTCAGCAGCAGGAACAGCCGTGGCGCGGTCCGTGACCTTCGGCGAGCACGCGGCCGTGCTCGTCGGCCACGGTGAGCGCGAGCGTACGGCCGTCCTCGAGATCGAGCTTGACGTCGGCGCCGACGAGCGCCGCGGCGTCGCCGACGCCAGCGAGCGCGACAGTGCCTTCGATGCGGTGCAGGCCAGGGACCGGCAAGCCCGAGAGGGCCATGCCTTGATAGCGGCTGATGCGATACGCGACGTCGCCGATCTTGCGCTCTCGAAAGCGCAACGCGCCTACGCCTGCGTACTCTTCTACGAGCGTCACGCTTGAGCTCCCGGCCTCGAAACGTCGCACCGTCAGCATTGTAACCGGCGCCGCAGTGCAATGTCGGCAGGCGATCCGATAAGCTTGCGCCAGCTCGGTGCGCTCGGCAGGGAGCCCGCAATGCGCTGGAGAGATTTACGACGCAGTAGCAACGTGCGCGACGTGCGCGGCATGGGCGGCCGCGGCCGCATGCCGCTGTCGTTCGGGCGCCGCGGGCGCGTCGGTGGGGGCTTAGGCGCGCTCGTCGTGATCCTGCTCGTGCTCGTCTTCGGCGGTCCGGACGCCGTCATGCAGTTGCTCGGCGGCAGCGCCGGTGTCTCGCCGGGTCCCCAGCAGGGCCGGCCACTCACGGCCGGCGACGAGGACAGAGAATTCGTCGAGCGCGTGCTGGGCAGCACCGAAGACGTGTGGGGAAGTCTGTTCGCGCAATCGGGCCAGCGCTATGTGGCGCCGGAGCTCACGCTGTTCGCGGGCTCGGTGCGCTCCGCGTGCGGCTTCGCCAGCTCGGTCTCGGGCCCGTTCTACTGCCCCGGCGACCGGCGCATCTACCTCGACACGTCGTTCTTCACGGAGCTCGCGCGCATGGGCGGGCCCGGCGATTTCGCCGCAGCCTACGTCATCGGCCACGAGGTCGGGCACCATGTGCAGACGTTGCTCGGCACGTCGGACCAAGTGCGCGCCGCGCAGGCGCGCGGCAGCGAGGTCGAGGGCAATCGCTTGCAGGTCGCGATGGAGCTCCAGGCCGACTGCTTCGCGGGCGTCTGGGCCTACCACGCGAATCGGCCGGCGCCCGTGCTCGAGCCCGGCGACGTCGAGGAGGGGCTCGGTGCTGCGGAGGCCATCGGCGACGACACGTTGCAGCGTAATGCCGGGCGTAA
>DATFFV010000547.1:0-7546 GCA_035249885.1 Gammaproteobacteria bacterium
ATGCGGCTGGGAACCGATCGCAGGGTCCAGATCGACGCGATTCCGACGGGGGCGTTCAACCTCGACGCCGCCATCTGCGTCGGAGGGATCCCGCGCGGCCGCGTGACCGAGATCTACGGCCCCGAGTCGTCGGGCAAGACGACGCTCTCGCTCCACGTGATCGCGAACGCGCAGCGGCAGGGCGGCATCGCCGCGTTCATCGACGCGGAGCACGCGCTCGATCCGCAGTATGCGTCGAAGCTCGGCGTCGATATCGAGCAACTCCTGATTTCCCAGCCCGACAACGGCGAGCAGGCGCTCGAGATCTGCGAAACGCTGATCCGCTCGGGCGCCGTCGACGTCATCGTCATCGACTCGGTCGCCGCGCTCACGCCGAAGGCCGAGATCGAAGGCGAGATGGGGGACTCGCACATGGGCCTGCACGCGCGGCTCATGTCGCAGGCGCTGCGCAAGCTCACGGGCAACATCAAGCGCTCGAACTGCCTCGTCATCTTCATCAACCAGATCCGCATGAAGATCGGCGTCATGTTCGGCAACCCCGAGACCACGACGGGCGGCAACGCGCTCAAGTTCTACGCCTCGGTGCGGCTCGACATCCGCCGCATCGGCTCGATCAAGAAGGGCGAGGAAGTCATCGGCAGCGAGACGCGCGTCAAGGTCGTCAAGAACAAGGTGTCGCCGCCGTTCAAGATGGCCGAGTTCGAGATCCTCTACGGCGTCGGCATTTCGCGCGAGGGCGAGATCGTCGACCTCGCCGTCAAGCAGAACATCATCGAGAAGTCGGGCGCCTGGTACAGCTTCGAGGGCGAGCGCATCGGCCAGGGTAAGGAAAACGCACGCGAGTTCCTCATCGAGCACAAGGACGTCGCGACCGCCATCGCCAAGCGCATCCGCGCCGAGCTCTTGCCCGCGAAGAAGGGACCCGTCGAGGTTCCCGCGGCCGCCGAGGAGGAGGGTGCGGCGCTCCAAGCCTGAAGCGCTCGACGAGCCCGCCTGCACGCAGGTCGCGCTCGCGCTTCTCACCCGGCGTGAGCACGGCCAGCGCGAGCTCACGCGCAAGCTCGCCGCGCGCGGGTTCCCCGCCGAGGTCGTCGCGGCCGTGGTCGCCGCGCTCGAGAGCTCGGGCGCGCTCGCCGAGGCGCGGTTCACGGAGACCTTCGTCCGCTCGCGCGTCGCCAAAGGCCAAGGCCCGCAACGCATCCGCAACGAGCTCGCGCAGCGCGGCGTCGCGGAAGCCGACGTCGCGCTCGCGCTGGGCGACGCCGATGTCGATTGGCTCGCGACGGCCCGCGCCGTGCGCCGCAAACGTTTCGGCGCCGCGCCACCCGGCGATTTCCGCGAGCGCGCTCGCCAAGCGCGGTTCCTCGAGTATCGGGGCTTCAGCCGCGACCAAATTCGCGCCGCACTGGAAGTCGACGGCGATTCCGATTAGCGTGCACATCCTTTAGCCTTTAGCTGTTGATTTTTCGAGCGTTCTCGATGAGCTTCACGAGCAGCCAGCTGCGTCAGGCCTTTCTCGACTACTTCGCCGAGCACGGCCACAAGGTCGTGGCGAGCTCGTCGCTCGTGCCTGGCAACGACCCGACGCTCTTGTTCACGAATGCCGGCATGGTGCAGTTCAAGGACTGCTTCTTAGGCTTGGACAAGCGCGACTACGTGCGCGCGGTGAGCAGCCAGCGCTGCGTGCGCGCGGGCGGCAAGCACAACGACCTCGAGAACGTGGGCTACACGGCGCGCCACCACACGTTCTTCGAGATGCTCGGCAATTTCTCGTTCGGCGACTACTTCAAGAAGGACGCGATCCACTTCGCCTGGGATTTCGTGACGGGCACGCTGAAAATCGATCCGAAGCGGCTCATGGTCACGGTCTATGAGACCGACGACGAGGCCTATGACCTCTGGCACAAGCTCATCGGGCTGCCAACCGACAAGATCGTGCGCATCGGTCACAACAAGCCCGACGGCGGCTCCGACAACTTCTGGCAGATGGGCGATACGGGCCCGTGCGGGCCGTGCAGCGAGATCTTCTACGACCACGGCCCGAAAGTTGCGGGCGGGCCCCCGGGCTCGCCCGACGCCGACGGCGATCGCTGGGTCGAGATCTGGAACCTCGTGTTCATGCAGTTCGATCGTTCGGCCGACGGCACGCTCACGCCGCTGCCGAAGCCGTCGGTGGACACGGGCGCAGGCCTCGAGCGCATCGCGGCCGTGCTGCAGGGCGTCACGAACAACTACGAAACGGACCTGTTCGTTGACCTCATCCACGAGGCCGCGCGGCTGCTCGGCACAACCGACTACAAGAACGCGTCGTTGCGCGTCATCGCGGACCACATCCGCGCGTGCAGCTTCCTCGTCGTCGACGGCGTGATACCGTCGAACGAGGGCCGCGGCTATGTCCTGCGCCGCATCGCGCGCCGTGCGATGCGCCACGGGTACAAGTTCGGCGTGAGCCCCGCCTTCTTTCACAGCCTCGTGCCCACGCTCGCGAAGGTCATGGGCGCGGCGTATCCCGAGCTCAAAGCCAAAGGGAAGTTTGTCGGCGAGGTGCTCCTCAAGGAAGGCGAGCAGTTCGCGCGCACGCTCAAGACCGGCATGGAGATTCTCGACGCCGCGATCGCGAAGCTCGGCACGAGCAAAGTCATCGACGGCAACACCGTCTTCAAGCTCCACGACACCTACGGGTTTCCCACCGACCTCACGGCCGACATCGCGCGCGAGCGCGGGCTCACGGTCGACGTGGAAGGCTACGAGCGCGCGATGGACATGCAACGCAAACAGTCGCAGGCCGCGAGCCAGTTCGGCATCGATCTCTCGACCGGCGTCAAGATCGAAGGCAAGACGGATTTCTTGGGCTACGAGGCCGTGACCGACGTGGGACAGGTCGTGGCGCTGCGGAAGGGCGGCGCGGCCGTCGACGAGCTCAACGCGGGCGACGAGGGCGAGGTCGTGCTCGACCGCACGCCTTTCTACGCCGAATCCGGCGGCCAGGTGGGCGACACGGGCGAGCTCGCCAACGTGAGCGCGAAGTTCGTCGTGAGCGACACGCAGAAACGCGGCTCGGCGCACTCGCACGTCGGCAAGCTGCACAAGGGCGTCGTCAAGATCGGCGACAAGCTCGCTGCGAACGTCGACGCCGAGCGCCGCGCGGCCATCGTGCTCAATCACTCGGCCACGCATCTCCTGCACGCGGCGCTGCGCAGGGTGCTCGGTGCGCACGTGCAGCAGAAAGGCTCGCTCGTCGCACCCGACCGGCTGCGCTTCGACTTCTCGCACTACGAGCCCGTGACGCCCAAGCAGCTCAAGGAGATCGAAGCGCTCGTCAACGAGCACGTGCGATTGAATCACGACGCCGACATCCGTGTGCTGCCCTACGATCAGGCGATCGCGGCCGGTGCGCTCGCGTTCTTCGGCGACAAGTACGGCGACAAAGTCCGCGTGCTCAAGCTCGGCGATTTCTCCACGGAGCTGTGCGGCGGCACGCACGTGCATCGCTCGGGGGACATTGGCCTGTTCAAGATCACGTCCGAGGGCGGCATAGCGGCCGGCGTGCGCCGCATCGAGGCCGTCACCGGTCGGGGCGCCCTCGACCTCGTCAACTCGAACGAGGCGGTGTTGCGCGAAGTCGCCGGGCTCGTGAAGGCGACCCGCGACGACGTCGCCGCGAAGGTCACGCAGCTCGTCGATCGCACGCGCTCGCTCGAGCGCGAGCTCGAGAAGCTGCGCCAAAAGCTCGCGAGCGGCGGCGGGCGCGACCTCCTGCAAGAGGCGCAAGTCGTCAACGGCATCAAGGTGCTGGCGGCGCGGCTCGACGGCGCCGACGCCAAGAGCCTGCGCGACACGGCCGACCAGCTCAAGGACAAGCTCGGCTCGGGCGTCGTCGTGCTCGGCGCTGTCGAGGGCGACAAGGTGCTGCTCGTGGCCAGCGTCACGAAGGACCTGGCCGGCCGGCTCAAGGCCGGCGAGCTCATCAAGCCCGTGGCCGAGCTGTGCGGCGGCCGCGGCGGCGGTCGCGCCGATTTCGCCCAGGCCGGCGGCACGGAGCCCGACAAAGTCGACGCGGCCTTGGCGCTCGTCCCGGGGATCGTCGCCGCCGCCTGACCCTCTGGAGTTTGTCTAAATCCGCGGCCCGCCACAAAAAATGGGCAATCGCCGAGTTATTTGGCTACTATGAGGCCGGGTCGCAGATTGCCGACAGGGGTCTGCGAACAGGGGGCACCGGCCAGAAAGCAGAAGAACGAGGCCGGTCTAGCCACGGATGTCCATGACCTGACCGTCGTACGCAGCGCGGGCTGGTTGTGGGCTTTGGGGCGGCCGAAACCCGTAACAAGAAACGAGCTCCGTGCAAGAGCGAGAGCAACGGGACGGCAGGCAGGGCCTAGAAGGAGTTGGCTATGCTGATCTTGACCCGGCGCGTGGGGGAAACGGTGGTCATTGGCGATAATGTCACCGTCACCGTACTGGGCGTGAAGGGGAACCAAGTGCGGCTCGGCGTGAACGCCCCGCGCGAGGTTGCAGTGCACCGCGAAGAGATCTTCGAGCGCATCAAGCGCGAGCAAACCGAAGAGAAGTCGCGGCCACAGGTTAACGGCGCGGCGCACCCTTAAGTCGCGCGGGTCCTCGCGGCCCGGTTCCGCCGATCGTCACGAGCGCTTGCGCGCCGGCGTCGCGTTCGTCGCATTCCATCCAGTAGAATCACCGCCGCAACCACAGCGTCTGCATCACGGAGAGATGGCCGAGTGGTCGAAGGCGCACCCCTGCTAAGGGTGTAAGGGCCAAAAGCCCTTCGAGGGTTCGAATCCCTCTCTCTCCGCCAATTCGTCAACGGGGGATCACCATGCGGGCCTTCGTTCAGCGGTCGCTCGCCTTCGCCTTGGTCAGTGTCGTAGCGATTCCTTCGGGCCGAGGGCTCGCCCAACCCCCGGAAGAGCCGGAAGAAATCATCGTTCGCGCCAAACCGCTGAACCGGTATCGAGCGGAAATTGAGCAGGCGCGCGACGAGATGATCAGGCTCTTCAACGAAGCGAATGAAGACGACGACAACGACGTTCGGTGTCGATATGAGGCCCCGACCGGGAGTCGAATCCCGGTGCGTGTCTGCTTCTCTGCGGCTCAAGATCGCGCGAGTGCCAACGCCGCGCGCGACTTCCTCCAGGCGCTGTTCAGGGCTACGGGATCGGCTTCGGGCACGGAAACAGGCATTGGCTCAGCGCAGAACGCGGTGGCTGAAGAGAGCCGTGCGATGGTCGAATTCGAAGAAGAATGGCGACGCGTTATGGGCGCGAATCAGGAGTTTTTCGACGCAGTGATCAACTACCGCGAGCTCGAAAACGAGTTCGACCGGGCACGTGGGGCGACGATTCGTATCCCAATCCCGGTCTTCGCGCTGAAGGGCCCACAATGCGAGGCCAGCACCTACACCGAGTACGAGCAGCGGGGCAACGTTGCGCGCGTCACGGGCAGGGTCAGTATCTCGGCGTGTCCGGCAGGAACGACTGGGAAGTTCGCGGTCGTTGCGCGCGTCAGGGACGAGGCCGGCGCGAGCACGCCAATCGAGTTCAGCGAGATGTGGCAGAGCGCTGACGCGCAGGATTACATCTTCTATGCCGACTACCCGATAGGCGATAACGTATTCCTTGAGCGCGTGCGCGTACGCAACTTGACCTGCAACTGCGACGGTCCCACGCAATAGCCAACGCCGGCTGCCGGCTTATTTCTTGTCCAAGCTCGCGAGCCACTCGTCGTCCGAGCCCGCGTTCAAGTCGTCGAAGAGGTACGTGCCGAGATAGCGCTCGCCCGTGTCGGGCAGCATCGCGAGCAGCACGGAGCCCGGCTTCGCGGTCTCGGCGGCTTTGAGCGCCGCCGCGAGCGTCGCGCCCGCCGAGATGCCGACGAAGATGCCTTCCTCGCGCGCGAGCCGCCGCGCCATGTCCTTGCCTTCCTCGTCGGTGACGGGGACCAGCTCATCGAACACCTTGGGATTCAGCACGTCGGGTAGGAAATCGGGCGTCCAGCCTTGGATCTTGTGCGGCGCCCAGGTCTTGCCGCCGAGCAGCGACGCGCCCGCGGGCTCGGTCGCGATGATCTTGACCTCGGGACGCGCGAGCTTGATCACCTCGCCGGCGCCCGTCAGTGTGCCGCCCGTGCCCCAGCCCGTGACCCAGAAGTCGAGCCGGCGGCCCGCGAAGTCCTTCAAGATCTCGGGCCCCGTCGTTTGCCGGTGGTATGCCGGGTTCGCGGGGTTCTGAAACTGGCGCGCGAGGAACCAGCCGTGCTTCTCGGCGAGCGACGCCGCGAGCCGCACCATGCCCGTGCCGCGCTCGGCGGCCGGCGTCAGGATCACCTTCGCACCGAGCGCGCGCATGATCTTGCGACGCTCGACCGAGAACGTCTCGACCATCGTCGCGACGAACGAATAGCCCTTGGCCGCGCAGACCATCGCAAGCGCGATGCCCGTGTTGCCCGAGGTCGCCTCGACGACCGTCTGGCCGGGCTTCAAGAGTCCGCGCCGCTCGGCATCGTCGATGATCGCGAACGCGAGCCGGTCCTTGACCGAGCCCAAAGGATTGAACGCCTCGATCTTCACGTAGATCGTGACGTGCTTCGGCGCAATGCGGTGCAGCTTGACGACCGGCGTGTTGCCGATCGTGTCGAGAATGCTCTCGTAGATCATGCAGGATCCTTAATTGTTACTTAGTTACTGACTCGGGCGCGCGTGTCGGCGATCTCCTCACCGTACTGCTCGATTTTACTCGGCGCGAACCAGCTGAAGCGCTCCGCGTAGCGCGTCGTCTCGCCGACGATGAGCAGTGCGGGAGGCCGCACGTCGAGCGCGGCCTGCGCCGCGCCTAAGCTGCCGAGCGACGTGCGCACGACGCGCTGCCGCTCGGTCGTGCCGCTCTCGACGATGGCGACCGGCGTGTCGCGCCTAAAACCCTGCGCGATGAGCGCCTCGCTGATCTCGGCGTACTGGGCCACACCCATGTAGAGCGCGAGCGTCTGCTCGGGCTGAAACTTGCCAAATGCGGGCGTGCCGTCGTCCCGCGTGTGCCCGGTCGTTAGCAGCACGGCCTGCGCCACGCCGCGGTACGTCAGCGGAATGCCCGCGTACGCGGCGCAGCCTTCGACGGCCGAGACGCCCGGCACGACCTGGAACTTCAGGCCCGCCTCGGCGAGCGCGTCGAGCTCCTCGCCGCCGCGGCCGAAGATGAAAGGATCGCCGCCTTTGAGGCGGCACACGCGTTTGCCCGAGCGCACGAGGCTCACGAGCAGGCGATTGAGCTGCTTCTGCGAGATCGACGGCCGGCGCGGCGTCTTGCCCACGCAGATGAGCTCGGCGTCGCGCCGCGCGTACTGCAACAGCTCGGCGCTCACGAGCCGGTCGTAGAGCACGACGTCGGCCGCGGCGAGCAGCTGCCGGCCGCGAATCGTGATGAGATCGACGCCGCCCGGGCCCGCGCCCACGAGATACGCTTCACCGCGGCGCGCGGCGTCGTCGTCGCGGAACGCCGCGAGCGATTCCTCGAGCGCGCGCTCGGCGTCGGCGTCG
>DATFFV010000548.1:0-4581 GCA_035249885.1 Gammaproteobacteria bacterium
CTGCGCCGTCGCGATCGCGACGACCTCGCCGCGCAGGTCGATCACGGGCCCGCCCGAGTTGCCCGGATTGATGGCGGCGTCCGTTTGAATCAGACCCGCCGGATTCGCAGCGCCGAGCGCGCCCGGGGTCGAGCCGACGATGCCGGCGCTCGCGGTGACTCCGAGACCGAACGGATTGCCGAGCACGACGATCCATTGACCGACGCGAGGCGCGCCGTTCGCAAGCCGCGCGAACGGTAACGGCTGGCCGGCATCGAGCTTCACGAGCGCGAGGTCGGCCTCGCTGTCGATCGCGAGCACCGTGGCCGGCAAAGCGGCGCCGCTCGCGGGCACGACGGCGAGCTCCTGCGCCGCCTGCACGACGTGGTGGGCCGTCAGCACGTAGCCGTCGGGATGCACGACCACGCCGCTGCCGACCGTTGCGCGGCCGCTGCGCAAGGTCACGACGGCAGGTCTGACGGCATCGATCAACGCGTCAAGGCCGAGCAGGTCGGCGCGCAGTACGATATTTTCCTCGGCAGGCACGCCGACGCGCTCGGGTGCGGCGCAGCCAGCCGCGAGCAGCGCCGCCGGCAAGCACGAGCGCGTGAGCAGGGCGCCGAGCACACGCGCCAAACCGCCGCGGGCTCCGGAGGCCGCTAAGGACATGGGAGACCTCGCCGTCTGCAGCTGGATGCTTGCTGTGGATGGATCATAATTCTTGCTCATCGCTGGGCGCGCCGAGCCGCTATAATGACGATCAAAGCACGCCAACGCATTGACATAACAAGAAAATAAGCAGCACACGGCGACGGCCGAGTATAACGACGAACGGCGTGTGCGCCTGCTTCGGAGCACTGTCATGACCACCGCGCTCGATCCCGTCCAGCTCAAGATGGACGTCATGTTCGAGGGGATTCGCTACACGCCCGCGCTCGGTTCCGCGGCGCGGCATTCCTATCCGAACTTCTACCAGTATCGGTTCCAGCCCGACGAGCCGAACCCGACGGGCTCCGCGAAGGCCGACATCCCTTACTTGATGGTGACGCCCGACGACACTCATATGCGCGTTCAGGGCAATGCCCGGTCGCAGTGGGCCGTCGAAGGCGACGAGCGCGACGGCTACAGGCTCGTCAAGAACGGCACGTCGATCGACGTGGCGTTCGAGCCGCGGCCGGCTTGGATGGACCGCGGCACGAGCGATGGTTTTCCGATGGCGCGCGCCGGCATCGGCCTCCACGGCGACATGGCGGTCGTCAATGTGGCGCCGGGCTGCGAGTTCTTCCTGCACAAGGAAGACGGCGTGGCGATGCGGTGCAGCTTCTGTTCCTACGGCGCGCCCGACGAGCGCACGGCGCACCTGGGCCAGGTCGCGGGCCGCGTTGCGGTGCCGGACGTGACGCTGCACCGTATGCAGGAGACATTGCGCGCGGCCGTCCTGGATCGCGAGATCCGCCACATCTATCTCGTCGGCGGCTCGCTCGTCGATGCGCGGCTCGAAGCCGAGCGGTTCCTGCAAGTGGCGCGCGCCGTGCAGAGCGTCAACTACGAGGGCATCCCCGTGGCCCTCGGCTCGGGCGCGCTGCCGCCCGACGCGCTCGAGACGTTCCGCCGCGAGGATCTCGTGCAGAACGTGTGCTTCAATCTCGAGGTGTGGTCAGAGCCGCTGTTCGCGAAGGTCTGCGCGGGCAAGAGCCGCTACGTCGGCTACGAGCGTTGGATCGAGTCGCTCGAAGCCGCGGTCGGCCTCTGGGGACGCGGTCACGTGTACAGTGCGATGGTGGCCGGCATCGAGCTCGAGCCCGAGCACGGCTTCGAGTGGCAGGCCGCCGCGGAGCTCGCGATCGAGGGCGCCGAGGCGCTCTGCAGCCGCGGCATCATTCCGATTTATTCGTTGTACTGGCCGACGGGCGGCAAGAACCATCCGCAATACCTGGACCGCTTGCGCAGCTACTTCGAGCGGCTCAACACCGCGTATCAACGCATTCGCCGCGCGCACCGGTTGTCGTTCTCCGACACGTTCGTCTGTCATCGTTGCTCGTACATGCAGATCGAGTGCGACCTCGATCGCGCCGAGCCTCGGCCGTCATGAGCGAGCGGCCGCCCGATCCGGCGCCGATCATGGCGCTCACGGTCGCGTACTGGGGCGCGCAAGCGCTGTTGACCGCGAACCGCATCGGCGTCTTCGACGTCTGCTCGGGCACCGGGTTGCCGCTTACGGCCGTCGCGGCGCGTCTCGGCACTGCGCCGCGGCCGACGGAGCTGCTGCTCAAGAGCCTCGCCGGGCTCGGCCTGCTCGAGGCTCGCGACGGCGCCTATCGCAACACGCGGCTCGCGGATTTCTATCTCGTGAGCAAGAGCCCGGCCTTCATGGGCAACGCGCTGCGCTACAGCGACAATCTCTACTCGACCTGGGGCGAGCTCGAGAAGGCCCTGCGCGAGGATCGCCCCCCGCTGGCCGCGGAGAGCTATCTCGGCGCCGATCGCAAGACGACGCGGGATTTCGTGCACGGCATGCATCAACGGGCCATGGCCGCAGGGCGCGCGCTCGTCGAGATCGTCGACCTCGCCGGGCGCACACGCATGCTCGACGTCGGCGGCGGCCCCGGAACCTACGCGTCGCTGTTCGCGAAGAAATACGCGCAGTTGAGCGTGCAGCTGCTCGAGCTGCCGGGCGTCGCCGAGATCGCGAAGGAGATCGTGGCCGACATGGGCTGCGCCGACCGCGTCACGGTGCTCGCGGGCAGCTACGACGACACGCCGTTTCCGGGTGGCAACGACGTGGTGTTGATCTCGGGCGTGCTGCATCGCGAGAGCGCGGCGGGCTGCCGCGCGCTCATCGCCAAGGCTGCGGCGAGCCTCGTGCCCGGCGGGTTGCTCGTCGTCTCGGACGTGTTCACCGACGACGGCGGAGCGACACCGGTGTTCGCGGCACTGTTCGGAGTCAACATGATGCTCACGGCGCCGAACGGCGGTGTGCACAGCGACGCGGACGTGGCTCGCTGGCTCGGCGAAGCCGGGCTCGGCGACATCGCGGTCCGGCCGTTTCCGCCGCCGATGCCACACCGCGTCGTGATGGGCACTAAGATAAGGAGTTAGCGAGTGGGCGGGATGACGTCGGTGCTGCGTGCAGCGAGCTTGGGAGCGGCCGCGCTGGCATTGCTCGGAGGCCGCGTGCTCGCACAGCCGCCGGCCGAGACAGAGGTGCCCGAGGTCAAGCCACTCGGCGACGAGCGCTTCCAGATCGGCGCCATCGTCGTGGACCAACGAGCGCGCACGCTCACGGTCGGCGGCCGCGTGCTGCGCACGGAGCCGCCGCTCGAGTACATCGCAGTGGCCGTCGGCGGCGTCAAAGGCTACGAGAGCTTGCTCGAGCTCGACGCCACCGGAGTCGAGTTCAATCTCGCCTGCATCCTCATTGGCCTCAGCAACGAAGAGGTCGTGCTCCCGCGGTATCAGTTCGATCTCGAGCCGGTTGTCGGCCCGCAGGTCGGGCTCAGAGTTCGCTGGGGAAGCGGCGCGGAGCAGAAGGAATACGACGCCGCCGAGGTGCTGTGGACGGACGGCAAGCCCGGCGCCGGCGGCGACTGGATCTACACGGGTTCCTACAACGATGCCGGCGACCCGAGCCCCTACATGGCGCAGGTGCTCGGCACGTTGATCGGGTTCGTGCACGATCCGGCGGCCATCATCGAGCACCGCGTCGGCATCGGGATCGGCGCGTACGGGTCGATCGGCGGCAATCTCGATTTGCTGCCCGACGTCGGCGCCGAGCTCACGTTGGTCGTCGAGAATCGCCGCGCCGCCAGTCGTTGAGCGAGCTCCGCACGCGTGTGAGCTCTGCGGCGAAACTAGACATAAGGCTCCCTCGCGCTGCGGGGACCTGCGATTACCCATATCGGCGGCCGTTCGGATACCTCGATGGCCGCCTATGTAAAAGGGCAACCCACCTCTCAGATCGAAAGACGGATAGTCGGTAAAGTCGCGCGGCATGGCTGCCGCAGCCGCGGTGGCCGCAAGGCGGCGATAGCGAGATGGTGGCCAAGTTCGAGGATCCGGCGAGTGCGTCGAAGCGCGCGCGGCTGCGTGCCGTCGCGCCGACCGAGCCCGCCGTGAAGCGGGTCGGCAGCGCCGATACGCTGCCGCCGATGCCGCTCAAGAGCCTGTTGTCGGCGGGCGGGGCCAACCTGTACGTCTTGTCCGTGGACCCCGAGCTCATCGACACGGTGCAGCGCGCCGGCGGCGAGCAATACCCGGTGTTCGACGTGCGGACTTTCGTCGAGCTCGAAACGGCCATCGCGGCGCACCAGTGCGGCATCGCGTTGCTCGATGCGGATCTGCTCGGTTCGCAGCTCGCCGCGCGCGTCGCCGAGCTCGAGGAATACTCGAGCCGGCTCGTGATCCTCGTCGCGGCCGAGCGCACGGTCGCGCAGGGGCTCATGGGGCTGCTCTCCGAGCGCAAGATTCATCGCCTGCTCATGAAGCCTGCCGCGTTCGGCATCACGCGGCTGCTCGTCGAGTCCGCCGTCAATCGTTGTATCGTGCTGCGCGAGGCCGCGGCCGCGCAGCCTGCAGGGCGTGCGTCGGCGACCGGTGCGCGCG